>CAYPQJ010000020.1:0-33168 GCA_964412835.1 uncultured Desulfobacteraceae bacterium
TCGTAAAAGGTCTTTCCCTCTGACTCGCCGTGTAAAATGGTGTCCCTGACTCTCAGGTTGGCGGCCATGATTTCAAAAGCGGCAACACGTCCGCCGCCCACTTTCGGGAGCAGGCGCTGGCAGGCAATCCAACGAAGGGTGTCCGACAGCCGCACGCGAATCTGAGCTTCTTCTTCCTTGTCAAATAGACCCACAAACCGGTTGATGGTCTGGCCCGCATCCACGGTGTGCAGGGTGCTGAAAACCAGGTGCCCGGTTTCAGCGGCTGAAAGACCGATATCCACGGTGTTCCTGTCTCTCATTTCTCCCACTAAAATAACCTTGGGCGCCTGCCTCAAAGCGGCTCTCAACCCGGAGGAAAAGGCATCGAAATCAATACCCAGTTCTCGCTGGTTAAAAGTGGACTTTTTCTGCGAATGCACAAACTCCACCGGGTCTTCCAGGGTCACCACATGGACTGACTCTTCCTCGTTGATTTGATCCAGAACAGCCGCCAATGAGGTGCTTTTGCCGGAGCCGGTGGAGCCGGTCACCAGAACAATCCCGTTTCTTTCCTTCGCCATTTTCAGGAAAGCGGGCGGCAAACCCATTTCTTTTACCGTGGGAACCCGCGTGGACAGCTGCCGCATCACAATGGAATAACACCCCCGCTGAGAAAATATATTCACCCTGAAGCGGGCCTTTCCCGCCAGTTGATAAGCAATATCGCATGATCCCTCCACCAGTAGATTCTTGATCAAACGACGATCTCCCTTAATCAGGTTGAGGGCAATGGCCTCGGTTTGAAATGCCGTCAATTTTTTCGGGAGCGGTCCTGTAAGCACGGGTTTCAGTTGCCCTGAGGCCTCCACCTGGCAGGGTTTATCCAACGTGAAATTGAGGTCCGACACATTATCGTAAGCCTTCAGCATCGACGTCAAAATAAAATCAAGTTCCTGCTGTTTCATGGCAAAGCCTCCTTTTCCATTCCGGCGCCTGACATGTGGATTTTACCCCTCCTCAGTTTCGGACATAAGTCGCATCAATGATTTAAACATCCGTAAAATCTTGCGGAGGATTCTTGAGATAAGAGATGAATTTCGTTTTGTCATTGGCCTTTGCGTATGCCTCGTCAGGGCTGATTCTCCCTTTTGACAGATGTTCCATGATGGCATCGTCCAAGGTCTGCATACCGTATTTTTTTCCGGTTTGCAACATGGATGGAATCTGGAACGTCTTTGCCTCACGAATCAGGTTTCGAACCGCCGGAGTCGCAATCATGATTTCCAACGCTGCCACCCGGCCTTTTTTGTCGATGCGTTTAAACAGATTCTGAGCCACCACGGCTCTGAGCCCGTCGGAAAGGGTATTGCGGATCTGTTCCTGCTGATTGGTGGGGAAAACCTCAATTACGCGATCCACGGTCTTGGAGGCACTGGTGGTATGAAGAGTTCCGAAAACCAGGTGCCCGGTGGCAGAGGCCTCAATGGCCAGTGATATGGTTTCCAGGTCCCTCATTTCACCCACCAGGATAATGTCCGGGTCTTCCCGCAAGGCGCCCTTCAGGGCTGCTGTAAACGATCGGGTATGAAGGCCCACTTCCCGGTGATTGATGATGGCTTTCTGGCTTTTATGAACGAATTCGATGGGGTCTTCAATGGTCAGAATGTGGTCTTTGCGGGTTTTGTTGGCCTCGTCCACGATGGCTGCCAGCGTGGTTGATTTTCCACTCCCGGTAGGCCCGGTCACCAGAACAAGTCCCCTCGGCAAAGAGGCCAGTTTCTTAACCACAGGGGGCAATCCCAGTTGCTCACAGGTGAGAATTTCGGAAGGGATCTCCCTGAAAACCGCCCCAACACCATTTTTCTGTTGAAAAAAATTAGCTCGATAACGGGCCAGTTCCGGAATTTCATAAGCAAAGTCCACGTCTCCGGTTTCTTCATAAACCTTTACCTTCTCCTCCGGAGCAATTTCATAAAGCATGCCTTTCAGGGTATCATTATCGAGAATCTTGTATTTTACACGCTCAAGCTCACCCTGAATTCGCAACACCGGTTGTTGACCCGACATCAGATGAAGGTCCGATGCCCCTTGATCATTCATCAACCTGAAAAATGCATCAATCTGCGCCATAATATCCTCCCGACTTGAATTCCCTGTGAACCATGGAACATGCCCGGAAAATCATTATACACGGGGGGCCGCCATGTCAACCTTAAAAAGCCTCATTCCACTCAGTTTTCAGAACATTCCTGCCCCGGCAGTTCTTTGTTGTTGCGCACGAAAAGAAATTGTGTTGACAAGCCGTCAACCCTTTGTTAATTTTTTCACAATGGCATGCTGAAAAGGTGATCCCTATAAACGGGGACGTCTATTTCTAAAGGCCGCTTTTTCAGAGAATGAAATCAGGAAAACAAAATTCCTTAACATGAGACCGCCTGGATCGGCGCAACAATTTGACCGGGACGGTGACATTATCTGCTTCAAACGGCTCGAAACAGCACGCCTTGATATGAAGCCGCCGGGTCTTTTGGTTTTTTCCAAAAGGCCTTTTTTTGTTGCGAGGCCTTAAAACAAAAGTCAACAAAAGGAGGAGTAAAGATGGCCGATGCAAAAGTAACGATTGGTGCCTTACAGAAAAAGATGCAGGCAGGTCAAAAAATTTCGATGATGACCGCCTATGATTACCCGACCGCAAGCCTGGTGGATCAGTCTGAAATCGACACAATTCTGGTCGGAGACTCCCTGGGCATGGTTGTTCTGGGCTACGATTCGACGGTGCCCGTGACCATGGATGAAATGATTCACCACTGCAAAGCGGTTTGCAGGGGCGCAAAACGGGCTTTTGTGATCGGTGATATGCCCTTTATGTCCTATCAGGTGAGTATCGAAAAAGCAGTTGAAAATGCGGGTCGCTTTATCAAGGAAGCCGGATGTGAGTGCGTAAAACTGGAAGGGGGCACGGAAATGGTTCCGGTGGTAGAAGCCATTTGCGCTGCAGGAATTACCGTTTGTGCGCACATTGGTTTAACCCCGCAGACCGCAACAAAATTGAGCGGCTTCAAGGTCCAGGGAAAAGATGCTGAAGGGGCCAGAAAGCTGGTCCAGTCGGCCAGGGACCTTGAAGCGGCAGGGGCCTTTATGATCGTCCTGGAATGCATTCCCGATCCGGTGGCAAAAAGGATAACCGACGCGCTTCAGATTCCCACCATCGGCATCGGTGCGGGCAAGGATTGTGATGGTCAGGTGTTGGTGTACCACGACCTGGTGGGGCTTTTTGAGCGGTTTACACCCAAAATGGTTAAACAGTATGTAAATCTGGCGCCCCAGATCCGCGACGCCCTGATTCAATACAAACAGGAGGTTGAGGACGGAACATTCCCGGGCCCGGAACACAGTTTCGCCATGAAAGAGGAAGAAGCGCGAAAGATATAAGATTGCGGATTTGAGCAAACATCAATCCTGCCACTGAACCAGATTGCTGTTTACGGTTCATACGGATAAAGGGGTCATGTCATGAATTTCTTAATCGTCGGACCGGGGGCAATGGGCTGCCTTTTCGCCGGGCACCTTAAAAAAGCCGGGCACCAGGTGGTGATTCTTGATTACAAAGAAGACCGGGCCAGGCATATCAACGAAAACGGCATTTCCCTGGAAGGGGTAGGGGGAGACTTCAGCGTCCAGGTGGCCGCCGTTACGGAAAAACCCTCCCGGAAAATTCATGTGGCCCTGATCTGCGTTAAAGCCTATCAAACGGAGGAGGCCGCCCGAACACTTTCTTCGTTGCTTGATCCCGACGTTATGGTTCTCACCCTTCAAAATGGCCTTGGCAACCTTGAGATCCTAAGAAAGGTACTGGGTGACAAGCGGGTCCTGGGAGGTGTCACTGCGGAAGGGGCAACGCTTCTAGGTCCCGGCCATGTGCGGCATGCCGGTCGGGGACCTACGATTATCGGCCCGGCAGGATCAGACGATGGGCCTGCGGCAAAAATTGTTTCCGCCTTTGAAAATGCCGGTTTTGACATCCGTGCCGTGGATGGGGTGGAGGACCTGATCTGGGGCAAACTGATCGTAAACGTGGGCATCAATGCCCTGGCGGCCATTACAAAACTCAAGAACGGCCGCCTGCCGGACATTGATGGTACGCGTCAGGTGATGAAAGAGGCGATTCTTGAAGCCGTGAGGGTTGCGGATGTCAAGGGTATAAAACTGCCATTTTCCGATCCCATTGAAAGGGTCCTGGAGGTATGTCGCGGTACAGCCGACAATATTGCGTCCATGCTGCAGGATGTCTTGGCGCAACGGGCTACGGAAATCCGGTTTATCAATGGGGCCATTGTCTCAGAAGGTCGAAGGCTGGGCATTCCAACACCCGTCAATTTTACGCTGAGCCGTCTGGTGGAAGCGCTTCAGGATTCTTATAATGCGGCCGTGAGGGTATAAAAAACCTTTTTCAATTCGGGGAAACCAGCAGTTTCTGGTCGGGCTTGATGGGTTTGTCCACTGTCAACTGATTCAATTGGCATAGCTTATCCACCGTAATACCGTATTTGGCAGCAATGGCAGACAGATTGTCCCCGGAGCGAACGGTGTGATATTCCTTTTGGTATTTTGACTTGGACTGAGCGGCTTTCTTTTCTAGAAAACCGGGGGTCATGCTTTTTTCAATAAGCGCGATCTTGGTCTCAAGAGCTCCCAGCCGGTCTTCAATCTGAACAAGAGCGGCTTCCAGGGACTCTGCAGCTTCCCGTGTCGGATTTTTTCTGTCAAAGGCAGTGGCCAATACAACAATCAGAACAAGCGCACCTACAACCATTGCCAGCAGCCATTTTGCGGTGCTTTTCCGTTTCAAACTACTGGCGCGCCCGGGCCTTTCATTTCTCGGGATGTATTCCAGATCCTCAACCATCTCGGACATAAACTCCGGAACAGATTCACCAACGGTTTCATCCCTCTCGCGGTCTACAGTCCTATGGGTCATTTAGATTTTCCAGATATCCAGAAGATTTCCAAAGGGGGATAGGATAGTCGGAATCAAGCATGGTGTAAACGGAAAAAGCCCCGGAACAGTACACCATGCCGTCTTTCCGGGGCTGTAAGGTCTGTTATGCCTTTAACTTCACGCTGGATTTGCCGCTGCCAGTGCTTTATCGTAATAGACGATTTTCGCTTTGCTCTTCAGGGAATCGATGTACCCGTTCAGCAGTTTTTCCTTCTGCTTTGAAATAAGATGGTCCGAAATCGATGCTTTGGCTTCAGCCAGAGAGACCATACCAACCTTTTCATGATTCATCACCTGGATAATATGATATCCGAATTTCGTTTTCACAATAGGGCCTATCTCACCCACTTTCCGGGTATAAACCGCGTCCTCAAACGGTTTTACAGTGCGGCCCCGAGTCACCACACCGAGATTCCCCCCTTTTGCCTTGCTCGGACAATCTGATTCCGCTGCTGCGACGGTGGCAAAGTCTTCTTTTTTATCAACCAAACGCCGGCGGATTTTTTCAGCCCTGGCCAGTTTTTCCTTACTTTTCGCCTCATCATCGCCCGGGTTTACCGCGATGAGAATATGTCGAACCGTCATCCCTTCAGGTGTTTTAAACTGGTCCGAATTCTCTTCATAAAACCGCTGGATTTCCTCATCCGTCGGGGTAGTCAGGCCAGCCACCTGAGCCTCCAGAAGTTTTTTTATTTTCAGGTCTTTCGAAATGGCCCGGACCAGATCTTTTTCTGAAAAACCGATGCCTTCGAGGTAGGCTTCGAAGCTTGTGTCCGGGGGAAGAGACGTCTTCAAATGCGCAATCACCCGGTTGACTTCGCCCTCGACTATGATAATCTGTTGATCCTTAACGGCTTTCGTGAGCAGGGCCTCAATAACCATGTTCTGAATGACCCTCTGGTCCAGGTTGCTCCTGATTTTCGCCAATTGTTCCGGTGGAAGAGTCCCCGCTTGGGCACCCAGAAGGGTATCTATTTTATGGTCCACATCGCCACGGGTAATCTTGACATCTTCAACCGTGACCAGCAGTGCATTTTTCTCGTCCGTTGAGTTCAGCGCCCAACCATTTAACGCCGATGCGACCATAAAAACACCCACAAGCGAGATGAGAACCCTTTTTGTCCAAGCCCTTTTTCCTGTTTCCATGATGCTTTCCTTTCATGTTTTGAGGGTTAATGATTCTGTCTGTTACTTACGTTTGCAGACAGAATCTAGGGCATGGATCTTTCAGGAACCTTTCGGGGCTATTACATTGGCGTAATGTTTTCGGATTTTATAGCCCCAGATTTTCGTTGATCAGAACCACCTTGATCCGGCCCTTGGGAAAGGACTTTTGCGTAATGGTCCAACTGTTGCAGATGCGGTCAGGGCTTTTGCATTCCTCACACACCGCTGTTTTGGCGCACGGCGTTTTTTTGTTCAGCCGCATGGCGTTAACAGGGGCTGCATAATCTTTGATCCGCTCAATAGCAGCCTCCAGATCTTCCACAACCTTGTTCCGGCCCACCATCACCACCACGTTTCTGGGACCGAAAGTAATTCCTGACACCCGGTTTCCAATCATATCCAGGTTCACCAGTTCTCCTGAACGGGTCACCGCATTGGTCCCGGTGATAAACAGATCCACCAGAAGAGACTTTCTTCTCCGTTCCAGGCTTTCTTCAGGGGACAGAGATTTATCAAAGGTATCCAGGATCTCTGCATTTGGATAGGCTTTAAGCATGTCATAGAGCTCCGTTGCCACAAAGGTCATGGAGCCCCCCCAGGAAATGGTTTTGGGAGCGAGTTTGGGCAGAATTTTGTCCATCACCATGCGGCCCGCCTCACGGGCGTTTTGCGCGATGAAAACTTCAAAATTGTTTGACGTCAAAGCCTCTTTCAGATTTTCAAGACGAAGTTGCCAGTAATTCAGGATCGATTTTTCCATTTTTTCCTCCTTAACTGTAATCGTTCACAGGGTGCAGGTAAATCAGCCTCAAATTTCATCCTGCCCCCCAACAACTACCCCCTGCCCCCGGTATTTTGTTTCCCACCAGCATACCGGTACGCCAGGCCCAGCGCCTTGATGCACCGTTCAGGCTCAGCAAAAACCGGAAACCCAAGCGATTCCAGATGTTTTGTTAAATCACGCGTCATGGTGATATCCGGACCGTAAACCCATGTGACCACGGGCTTACGGGCATTTTCCTTCAGCGCCTCATACCCTTCCACATAGGCCTTGGTATTGTTCCCTTTGGCATCCGCCCAAATGACATTGAAAAGCGAGTCCACATTTTCATCATTCATGACCGCAGTCAGTATTTTGGTGTAAACGAGGGAAAAATCCTTCACAGACGGAATCATGGGACCGATGTCCACCGGAACGTGACCCAAGCCTGGAAACATCTCCTCAAGCATTTGGGATGTGCTATTTGACAACCGGGCGCGAACCAGGCCGTGCCTGGCGCCTTCATCCAGTGCTGCAACACCCACGGCGCCCGTATAACTCACCATGCCGAAGCGGTTTCCACAGGGTAGCGGCTGGGAAGCAAAAAAACGGGGCATTTCAAACATTTCACTGAATTGATCCAGTCGCAATACCTTCGTTTGCCGGCAGACCGCATCAAAGATTTCGTCATCAATGGCCAAGCTTCCGGTGTGAGATGCCGATGCTCGGGCCCCTTCTTTGGTGACGCCCAGTTTAAGAACCAGAAGTGGTTTTTTTGATGCCACTCTCCTGCAAACCTCCAGGAACCGCTTTCCATCTTTTACACTCTCCACATAGACACTGATCACCTCAGTGTCGGCATCATTTTCCAGGTATTCCAGGAAATCGCACTCATCCAGGTCGCATTTGTTGCCGAAATCACAGATTTTGCTTAGGCCGTAACCCAGGTCCCCATAAGCGTAGGCCTGCGGGTTGATCATTCCTGTTTGTGAGCAGATGGAGACCGTTCCTTTTTTAAACCGGTAGTATCCGGCATCATAGGGGCAGGGATTGAAGCCGTTTATGGCATTGACAATACCGGCGGTATTGGGGCCGATGATGCGAACACCCAGGTTTTTGGCGAGATAAACCACTTCATCCTGAAGCTTAGCCCCTTCAGCGTCTCTTTCCGCAAAACCATCCGCGACAAGGACGATGGACTTTATGCCGGCTTCCGCACAAGCCCTGAGAACGCCCGGAACATGACGGGCGTTGATCATCACCAGCGCCAAATCGGCTTTCCCGGGGATGTCTTGAGGCGATGGATAGACCGTAAGGCCCAGAACTTCCTTATAACTGCCGGGGTTGACAGGGTAGATATCCCCCTTATAACCGGCTTCCAAAAGGGATTTGACAACCACATATCCACCGAAAACACCTTCCTTAAAAGAACCGATAACGGCCACACCTTCAGGTTCAAAAAAGGGGGTGAGATCGTTTTTTTGGGGTTTGTTTTGAGACACTAGGCCCTTTCCTCCGATTTCTTCTACGCTATTTCATCAATATCCTGGCGCCCGCAAACCCGATGAAAACGGATGAGCCAGCTATGATCTGGTTCTTATCATAAAACTCAAATCCGATCAAAATCGCTAGTAAAATAAACAAAAGCCCTATGATTTTAGGCCTTTTTATTTTCTTTAGAACATAATCCGAAAGAAACATGCTGACCCAGAACAATATAAACGCTGAAATACCGATTGCCCACAATTCCATACTTCAATCCTTTTCTCGTCAATGATCAGAATTAAGGGACCGCTTAGGGCCGTCCCCTTCCCTCACATAAAGAGATTCAACCGCCTCTTTTCTTCATACACCTTTTCCGATAACAGCTCTCTGAGCAACGCCTGATAGGAGGTCATCCCCTTTATCCTTGCCAACCTGCGCAGATCATCTATGATGACCCCCGGAAGAGAAACCGAGGTTTTAAACATCTTCAGCTTCCCCCCATATTTGGGAACGACATTCATGGATTTTTTTTAGATGACTTCAGGCCTTTCAAGGTCAAAATCACTGAGTTCGTCGTGCTCAGCATCATTTTCCGTCTTGCTATTTCGAGAATTTTTCATAAATTTGCCTCTCACTTCTTTTCATATCCCTTGCATATATTGGCCGAGCAACTTCGCTTGATTTATGCTGAAATACAACAAAAAGGTAGCGTCCGCAAAAGGTCCGGCCCAATAATACACGACGGTCAGAGATTTTCTTATGAGAGAAAAGCGTGAAAGGGGGATTATTAAAACACTGTTCAATCTCTTCCGCGGCTACGCCATGCTTTATTTCGTTTTTCCAGAGACTTCACTCATCCCATTCCATGTATCGGTATCGCATGTGCATGCCATAAAACGTACTCTCTATGCGGTATCAAGTCAAGTGTAGTATAGTGCTGCAAATGCAACATAACGAGGCATTTGATCGGAAATACGTGTTTTCTGAATGGAACCATCCTCCTGAAAATATCAGCCTTTAGCGCGTCCTTTATATTTGTACTCAACCAACTACCCGCTAATTTATCTGTCCGGCATCCCATTTTCCGTTCTGTCGCAGACTTTTAAGGATCTCTTCCGCCATTGATATCAGTTGCATTTTGTCGATCTTGGTGCTTCGGGTCAGGGGAAATTCCTTATCCGCCGGCCAGATCTCCACATGAAGGGGCCGTTTATAAGCGGCAATGGATTTGCAGTGATTCAGCACGGCCTCAGATGAAAGATCCGTTTCAGGCCGGGGGCGGACAAAGGCGAAAATCCCTTCATCAAAGAGTTCATGCTTCATACCGATCACTTCCGCCACATCCACCTCCGGCATTTGGGCGATATGCGCCTCAACCTCCCCCGGAAAGACATTATACCCTTTTTGTTTGATCATGAATTTCTTTCTGCCTTCCAGGTAAAGGGCCTTGTATCCTTTCATCTGTTTGAAATACCCTAGATCGCCCGTATACAGAATACCTTCAGAAGACACGGCTTTTCGGGTTTCTTCCGGTTGGTTGTAATATCCGCAAAACACGATTGGCGGGTGATAGCAGATTTCTCCCACTTCCAGGTCCGGCAGTTCCTCCCCTGCCGAACCATCCGCCTTCATGGGTTTTCGAATGGTGACCGGGGCCAGATCCGGAAATGCCTGCCCCACCTGTCCGGCCATTTCCTCCAGGGAAATGCCCTGGGGTGTAAAGGTGGCAAACCCGGCATTCTCCGTCATGCCGATGCCGGTACCCACCTTCGGGGCCATGGTGGCCAGTTTTTCGAGGAATCCGATGTCCACTGCCGACCCGGCATAGGCCACATATTCGAGACTGGACAGATCATAGGAGTCATACTCCGGCAGATTCCACAACATGCGGAACATGGTGGGGATCTGCCCCATCACGGTAATCTTGTGACGTTCTACCGCCTCAAGGCTGGCTTTTGCATCAAAAATCCTGAGCAGTACAGCTTTTCCGCCCAGATACATCGTGGTCATAAAGGTCTCCGTGACACACCCCACATGGCTGGGGGGGAGGTTCACGAGGCAGATAAACTTCGCATCACTCTCCACATCCCCGAACCCCCTTGCCAGGACCTGGTTCTGAACGATGATGTTTTCATGGCAGAGCAGGGCGGGTTTGGGTTCTCCGGTGGTGCCGGTGGTATAGATGATCAAAGCGGGGGTTTGGGTATTCACTTCAGCATAGGCTTTTTTCAGCTTCCGCGAAAAGAGGTCTTTCAATTTAAGCCAGATGAGCCCCTTTTTTTTCATGAGATCCGTTATGCCCACCGCGCCATCGATGATGTCTGAGGGCTTCGGATCGGGAGTAAACTGGACCATGTGTTCAACAGCAGAGCAACCTTCCTGGACAGCCCTTCCCACCTCTCTGAAATCCCGGACCGGGGTGTTGCCCAGAAAGAAAAACGCTTTCGGGTCAATTTTATTGACATCCCGCACCACCTCTGATGCGCTGAGCCGCACATCCAGCGGCGCGATAATGGCCCCGATTTTAAAACAGGCATACATGAGCATCAGGTGTTCAGGCACCAGCACCAGCTGGGTGGCCACCCGATCCCCTTTTTGGATGCCCATGTTCATGAGCCTCAGAGCGAAAAAATCAATGACGGTGTCGAACATTTTGTAGGTAATGGCGCGGTTGTCCTCGTGCTGGACCATTGCCACCTGGTCGGGCTGCTTCTTAGCCCATTTGGCGACATAATCATTGACCGTTGCCAGTCGTTGGGGAGAACTCATGGTGCCTCCTTTTTCAGTTTAACGTATCCGGACCGGATGGCTTTTTTGTTTTCCGCGTTCAACACTTCAAAAAACAGATCCTTGTGGTCTGCCTGCTCCCGGGATTCCAGGCAGCGGATTTCAATATGGCTTCCGGGCATGACCATGCCGCTAAATTTACAGGCAATTTCCGCAATGAGTTCCGGGTTACCGCGGGCTTCCCGATTGACAATTTCCCGGATTGCACAGGCCAGGGTGGCGGTTCCCTGAAGGATAATGCCCGGTAGACCCACACCTTGGGCAAACCGGGGTGAGGTATGGATGGGGAATTCAATTTGAGTGCACCCGTCATACACATAAGGAAGTAAAGGATCGATAAAAACCATGGATATCCAAACCGCGGTATCAGAAGATTCATATTCCGGAATTTGCGGCAGTTCTTCGCTCCCTTTTGCTCCATCACATTCGATCCCCCTGAGCATGGCCCCGATGTATTCGGTGAAGACAGGAGCACCGGCTTTGTCCCGGGCGGAAAGGGCAATCACCGCATGGGTCCCCGCCCTGTGGGGCAGGATGGCTGCCACCTTGCCGGTTATGGTTAATTCGTCTTCCGGCCGGACCAGGCGATGGAGCACCAGGTGTTCTGAATAATGAACTATGGTCCAGAGAACACCCCATGGAAAATCCTTCGCCGCAATGAAATCCTGAAGATGACTCAGGATAGGCCAAGTGACCGCCACTGGAAAGGTGGGCGGCGCCACCAGGGGCCGATCTATTGTGTCATCAAAATAGAGGGGATTGTCATCGGATACCGCAGCGGCATAGTTGGTGGTTGCCCGCCAGGAGATTTTGGTGCGATATTCTTTTAGAGGGGTGCCTGCAAATCCGCTATCCAGCTTCATGGTCAAAACTCCCACATCTAAAACTGTTAACAAAAACCATGGTTTCTCATTAACAGGGGATCGGTGGGTAGTAAAGCAAAACTTTCAAGCGGCCTGGAAAAATCCGGCTCTATTGATTCCGCCCATTGGCGGATTGGTCCTTGACCCTGCATGATCCTTCTCCTATACTTCCCACCCGAAACATGGCTGCCATATGGATTATTTTTCCTGATTTTCTAAAACTTTTTTGGGAACACCTATTCATCATGCATCGAGTACTTTTTATCGCAGGCACACGTCCCGAAGTCATCAAGATGGCCCCTGTGGTGAAAGCAGCGCTTTCCCGGCTTAACACCACCTTTGTACTCACGGGTCAACACCGTCAGATGGCAAGACAGGTATTGAAGGCTTTTGAGCTTGCACCGGATACGGATCTCGACATCATGGTTCCGGGCGCCGGCCTGGCGGCCCTCTCTTCCCGACTCATTTCCCGTTTTGATGCCTATCTGGCGAATCAAAAACCGGAGATGGTTGTGGTTCAGGGAGACACCAGCTCCGCGGCCCTCATCGGGCTGGTCTCCTATTATCGACAGATTCCCGTCGCACACGTGGAAGCCGGGCTTCGCTCTTTTGACAACTACAGCCCCTTTCCCGAAGAGGTCAACCGTAAAATCGTCAGCACCTACGCCAGCCTCAATTTCCCGCCCACACGGTTGGCAAAAGCCAACCTTCTTCAGGAAAATGTCTCCGAAAATACCATGGTGATCACCGGAAACACTGTGGTAGATGCCTTGGAAATGCTCAAAGACAAAGTGCCAAAAGTAATTCCTGATGGAAAACGGCATATTCTGGTAACCACCCATCGCCGTGAAAGCTGGTCGAATGAGATTCACCATATTTGCGAGGCGCTGCTCAGGATCGTTAAAAAAAACCCGGACGTTCAAATAACCCTTCCGGTCCACAAAAACCCCATCGTGGCTGAACAGGTTCACGCGGTATTGGATGGCCAACCCCAAATCCGACTCACCGAGCCGCTTGATTATCTGAAATTGCAGGAAACCCTGGCCGGCAGCTATCTGGTCATGACCGATTCAGGCGGCATCCAGGAAGAAGCCCCGTCATACGGTGTACCGGTTCTGGTGCTTCGCACGGTAACCGAGCGGCCCGAAGCCGTCAACGCAGGTATGGCCAGGGTCGTGGGGACTGACATGAAGGCCATTGTGAATTGCTGTCAGGAATTTCTGGATGACAGAGAAGTATACCGGAATGCGTCAAAACGCAAAAACCCGTTTGGAGACGGGCTGGCCAATCAACGAATCGTACATGCAATTGAGCGCTATCTTGAAGGCCGAAAAGTGTTGATGGGAAAATATGGCGAATTCGGAGGCTAGCTGTGTGGATAGAAGCGGCTGCAGTATACTGGCTTTTTGTTAAAATTCTGCTTTACGGAACGGCAATTCTGATCCTGATCTCCGGGACAGATGATGCCATGGTGGATCTGACCTACTGGCTCCGAAGGCTCACCGGACACCGCCCCTACACCCGCTTGGACAAAAAGCTCAAAGCTGAAATCATGGCCCTGCCCGAGCAGCCGATTGCCATCATGGTTCCGGCATGGCAGGAATGGGCCGTTATTCACAAAATGGTGGAACTGGCCGCATCTTCTTTCGACTACAAAAATTACCACCTCTTCATCGGAACCTATCCCAATGATGAAAAGACCCAGTCGGCAGTCGATGACATCAGCAAGGTATATCAGCATGTCCATAAGGTCGTCACCCGGAATCCGGGGCCCACAACCAAAGCGGACTGTCTCAATAACATTATTAGATTCATTTCAACATTTGAAAAAGAAAAAGAGATCCACTTTGCCATCATCGGTTATCATGATGCGGAGGACGTCATCCACCCTCTGGAGCTCAAGCTTTTCAACTATTTCATTCCCAAATACGATCTGATCCAGCTCCCGGTTTTTCCCCTGCCCCGGGCCCACCGCCGGCTGATCGCCAACCATTACATGGATGAATTCGGCGAGGCCCACTGCAAGGACATGGTGGTTCGGGAGGCGCTGACCGGAAACGTTCCATCGGCCGGTGTGGGAACGGCATTCAGCCGCAGGGCAATATCAACCCTTGAGGCCCTCAACCATCATCAGGTATTTGACACCAACAGCCTGACCGAAGATTATCTGATCGGTTTCCGGCTGCATGCCAAAGGTCTCAAAGAACATTTTGCCTTGATGGCTTTGCCACGGGGCAAATTCCCGTACATTGCCGTGAGAGAATATTTCCCCGCCACTGTCAAACGGGCCGTCCGGCAGAAATCCCGCTGGATCGTGGGTATCGTGTTTCAGGGCTGGCGAACCTTAGGCTGGTCACGGAAGCTGCGTCTTTCGTACATCTTGATGCGGGACCGAAAGGCCGTGGTCACCAACCCCACCAACCTTGCAGGCTATTTCATCGTGGTCAATATTGTCTTCATGGAAATTTACACGGGGCTTGACGACAATGCCTGGTGGTTTCCCAGTCTGATCCCCTACAGCTCCTGGCTCTGGGATCTGTTGTACATCAACGGTTTTTTTCTCCTCAACCGAATCATTCAGCGGTTCTATTTTACCGGGAACTTATATGGATGGGGGCACGGTTTCTTGAGCATTCCCCGAATGATCATCGCCAATATCGTGAACTTCATGGCATACTTCCGGGCTTTGAGACAGGTGAAAGCGGCCAGACGCACAGGCAGTGAAGTTGCATGGGACAAAACGGATCACGAATTCCCGGAACTCTCCATGCCGCCCGGGAAAAACCGGGCTTCCTGACCATGCAGCGTTGGATCATCATGGCGGGTCTTCTGCTTTGGCTTGCGACAGCCATGGAACCGGCCGAGGCCCACGGGTCATGGCTGGTTCAGGAATTCCGAAACTTCTCCACCTACCCCCGCATTCAAAAAGCCTACGATTATTATGATAAAGGAGACTATCCCAAGGCCCTTAAACTGCTGGAGAGTGCCGTTAAAATCGATCCCAACAACGTTAAGGCCCATAGTGCTTTGGCCGAAACCTGTCTGAAACTGAAAGACCTTTCCTGCGCAAAACGCCAGGGAAAAACGCTGAACCGGTTGAACCCCAAATCGCCTGCGGGAAATTTTGTCCTGGCCCGGGTCGCAAACCTTGAAAAAAATCACTCCGAGGTAATACGTGCCGCTGAATCTGCCTTGCAGCTTACGGGCCTGACCCCGGTTCAACGAAGCCAACTGGTTCAATTGCTGGTGGATAATCTGATCAAAACGGGTAACATCGACCAGGCGGGGAGGGAATTGCTGAAACTAAAGCAAACCAAAACCGATCCGGATCATTTGAAAGCGGCTTACGATAGGTTAATCGATTTCTGTTTCGTGGGAAATGATATCCCGAAAGGTCTGAAATGGTACCAGGAATATATGCAACAATTCGGGCCCGCAAGCGAACGGACCCTTGTTTACTGGTCCAATCTGCTGGTGCAGCACGGAGATATCAAAAACGCCTACCAAATCATCGAAACACTCCCCTCCCGCGGAACGGCCCTTACACACAAGGTCAATCTGCTCGAAAAGCTGGGGCAGTACCAAAAAGCCGCCGATCTGCTTTCTGCTAATGCCACGTCGGCGGAGAAAACAGAGGTGCAATACTGGAAGCGTCTGGCGATACTCTATGACAAAGCCGGGGACATTGACCTGGAATTTAAGACGCTTGTTCAGGGAATTAAAACCGTCAAAAAAAATGCCCCATTGTACCACATGGCCATCGAACACCTGATAAAACTAAAGGCCTACAGCAGGGCCATTCCGCTGCTCAAAGCGGAGATAAAAGAGGTTGGTACAGAAGCTTCCCATGTGGAACTGGTGCGCCTCTATGAAAAAGAAAACCAGTACAAAAAAGCCATTGGCGAGCTCTACCCATTGTGGGAACAGTTCAAGGGAACCGAAGCAGAACGGCTGAAACTCTCACACGAACTCCTCTATCTGCTGCAAAAAGAAAAAGAATGGCCTCTCTATCTCAAGGTGATGCTGCATGAACTGAGATCTAAAAAATCCCAGGGCAAAGAAAAGAGAGATCTGCAACTTCCCGCTGCGCTTTTTCAAGGACACCACCTGAAAGAAGAAATCAAAGAGCTTGAAGCCGCCTATCCTTTCCAGGGCATATCGGAAAACCACCGTTTTGAACTCACCATCGGCCTCATCCGTCTGGAGCAGAGGGCCCATAATGAAGATCGCGCCAGATCGATGTTACGAGAACTGGCCCAATGGAAAACTCTCAATCCGGAACAGCTGGAGCGCCTGGCCTCACTGGCCTACGATCTGGCCATGTACAAAAAAGCGCTTCAGCTGGCGCAGGAGATAATTGCACAAGATCCAGAGTCCGTTCAAGGGCATCTGTTTGCCGGTTACTGCGCCCAAAAGTTGAATGAACCGAAGCGAGCCATCGCCTTTTTAAACGGGGCGGCAAAAATTGACCCCGGCATTGTGACCCGCAGCTTTCAAATCGGACTGGGAACCCTTTATGCCGAGATCGGTGAAAAACAAAAAGCCCTTCTCCAGTGGAAGGCCGCTCTTGACCAGCAATTCGACCCCGAACTTGCGCTGAAGATGGCAAGATCCTACTACGATCAAAAGCAGGCAAAAGAGGCCCATGCACTTTTATCCCGGATTGATCCGACGCATTTTCCTCGTAAAAAGAAGGCGGATTTCTGGTCGCTCAAAGGGCTTGTGGCCGATGAAATGGGTGACGCAAAAGCAGCGGCGGAAGACTACCGCAAATCCCTTTCTCAGTGGGAGACGGCACAAACCTGGGCCCAGTTGGGCTACAACTATATCCGGCAGGGGAAAAAATCGTCTGCCATAAAGGCCTTTCAGGAAGCAGCGCTTCTGGCCCCTGATAACGGCAGTTATCGAAGTTCTCTGGCATATCTCTTATGGGAAACCGGAAAACCCGAAGAAGCCGCAGCGGCTTTCAGGGAAGCCATTTTATTGGAACCCGACAATATCGCCCTGTATAAGGGGCTCGGCTACGCCGAAATCAAAACCGGCAACTATCCGGCGGCCACAGATACTTTCAAGCATGTCATCGATTACTATGCGGACGACCAAGCGTCCGAGAACCCCAAAACCGCTGATGAAGTCTACCGCATCAAACAAACCATTAACAACATCAATCAGCGCTGGCATTTCGACTTTGCAGAGGTCGTCCGTCTGGACAACAGTCATTTTGAACCCCAGCCAAGTCTTATTCCCAACAGCAGCTATTCGGGTTTCGGTGTCCTTTCCGGCGACTACCGCGTGCTCCAGAGCCTCGGGCCCCTCAACACCGAGGTTTCAGTGTATGGACGATTACTATGGACCAACAAGAATCGCTCCCTGGCAATTGAAAAGCCATTGACCCAGGCAGGACTTGGTTTCAGCGTCAAACCCCTGGGCAATTATGATGTACATTTCTCCATGGAACGAATTTTCGGATTGGGAAGTGACACCCAGGATGACGTGATGTTTCGCGCCAGTGGATCTTTCAATGAGGGGACCTACTGGCACCCTGGAGAGAATGCGTGGGGGTACTACGATCTTTACCTGGATGCGGCTTACCTGATTGAAAGCGGCCAGCATTTCCTGACCTCCAACCTGCAATGGGGCAGAGCATATAAAGTGAGGGATGCCTGGGCCCTTGTGCCCTACTTCACCAGCGGTGCTGTTGACAGCAACGGGAACACCTGGATTGATGCCGGCGCCGGGATTACCCTTGCCATCTGGGGGTTTGAAGATCGCTACCACGCCCATCGGCTCCTGACCCGTATCACACTCGAGGGAAGGCAACAATTGGCGGGCAACAGCCCGGATGAGCACACGGTTCGGCTGAAATATGAAATGCGCTTTTAAATACGGTCTTTTAGGGCTGATGGTAATGGCCGCAACCTTTTGCGAGGCGGGAGAATTGACCGAGCAGAACGGTCCGGTCAAAGGGATTTTTTACCAACCATGGCAGGCTGACCTGTCCCTGACCCACTCAGACTGGGAGCGACGGATGGTCAGGCTGCATGACAATGGTTTGGATACTCTTTACCTTCAATGGCTCCAGTACGGTGAAATCGATTTTCTGAATGCACACCTCAAAAATGGCGGATTCTTTATTCAGGTGCTCCTGGACGCGGCTGCGAGCCAGGGGATCGGCATTTACATCGGGCTATTCAGTGACCCTGAGTTTTTCCACTCCCTCAACCTGTCCACAGCCGAACTTGACAGCTATCTGTTCAAGCTGCGTGAAAAAACGTTGCACGTGGCAGTGGAATTTCAAGCCCGCTATGGAAAGCACCCTGCATTTCAGGGTTGGTATATCCCGGAGGAAATCGACGATCTTAACTGGCAGTCAGCTCCCAGACGGAAATTGTTGAACAACCACATGCATTCCCTGGATCGCGCCCTCAAATGTTTGGGACAAAGAAAACCCGTCGCCTTTTCCACCTTCTTCAGCGGTGCACTCTCACCTGAAGCGTTCGCCCGGTTCTGCCAACAACTGCTTGAAGGATCCGACTACTTTATGTTGGTCCAGGACGGGATGGGAGGACGAATGGATATCTCAACCACTCGAAGATATCACGAGTCTCTAAGGCGTACCGTCGGTAAACAGGATCGACTGTGCTGGATTATGGAACTTTTTAAAGACGAACTGCCCGGTCCTGCCTTTAGGGGAAAGGCCATTGCACCGGATGAGTTCAATGAACGGTTTGCCGTTGTCCAAAAAAATTTCATGGGAAAAAGACTGGCCCTTTTCTCACTCCGATACTGGTTGGATGGAAATGCCCGGCTTTCAGAACACTACCGTGAGCATTTTTTCAACCCGGTTCTAAAAAAACCTGTAAAAGCCCCTCGGTAATATCTTTCTAAAGGCAGATTACTCCGTAACATAGCAGTAATTATCTTTATTCGTCCCGCAAGAAGGGTTGGCTGGGTCCGGAGCGCTTGCGCAGAACGTCTGTTTCGTCTCACAATAACAGGTATGGCTAGCCCCAAACGCCGGTTTTGGACAACAGATTGTCTGATCACCATTGCATGGTTGGTCGCTTGAATTGTGGCATATTGCCATCTCATCGCTATTACAATTTCGCCACCCGGTGCTTGGGCATGCCTGTTTCGGACAGAACTCTATTGTGACTGCCGTTGACGCTACACAGTTCACCTGTTTGCCGTTGTCCGTAGGATAGTGAAATGCGTCAGGGCAAATCACACTATCGCAATATACACATCGACAACCTGCATCAGGCGTAATTTTAACCGCTTCGTTGAAATGCTGTTCGCAACAGGAACTCTCTTTGCAGGAATTGGGACATTTGCTGCCATCGGTAATGACACTGATGTCGAAGGAAAGCTCAGTCAGGTAGGTGACTTCGGCTTTTGTGGCGTTGTCAGATGTGCTTCCGACGAAAAAATCCATGCCGGACGAACCGAGGTCCACCGGGTACGTTCCAGGATCGACCGAACACTGTTGCCCGGCGCTGCATTTCACCGCTCCCCCGCTATTCCAAACGCCGTTTTCGTTTATCAACACTTGGAGGCTTTCACTGCAATTGTTTATCAAGGTGAGCGTAACCGGTTGCGTATCTGGTGCGTCAATCAACAACGTTGCATCAGATAATGAATCGTTCGGCGCAACATCCCCGGACAATACTCTTGCATCATAGGAGAAGACATTGTCTTGATAGAAAGGGTTGTCCAGTTCCAACGCGAACAGCTGCAATTCACCCGAACCCGTATAGGCGGTCAAAGAGGCATTCGGGGGGACGGAGCTGAAATAGGACTGCCAATTGGCCGCAAGAGAAGCGACGGCATTTATCTTAAAGGCGGAACCCGGTGCATTTTGTAAGTGATACAATTCCGGATAAAAATCGATCAAATGCAGTCTATACAAGTCGTCCGCCCCTGTCGGCTCAAGAACGGCGCCCTGCGCCGTCTGCCCAAATGACCAATAGTTTTGTTCACCCTCAGGGGTATTATTCAGTACGGTCAACTTGATACGATCAATATCTATTGGAATATCGGGGTGTTGGTCGTCCATTGTGGAGCCCAGCAGGGTCACTTGAAAAGTGAGACGATTCGTTGTTAAATCATAAGAAGGTGTCTTCAACTTCAAAAATAGACCATCAGGTTGCATCTCTATGCTTACATATCCGTCCAAAACTGCATTTGGCGAGACCTGACCATACGTTTTGGACCACAAGGCAATAAAGTTTTGAATTGTTTCCGTGCCCGATTCTCGCTCTGGTCTATCCGTATACCAAAGAGTACGTTCCGAAATATTCTCTAATGTTAGGGTGTATTCCCAATTTTGATCAGAGGCAGAAACGATTCCCCCTCCCGAACTCTCGACAACGGGAGCAAATATTCCATTTTCGGCGGACAACACATATAAACGAGTAGACAGGTTGCTCGGTGTGGAACTATCACTATCGTTGCTACACGCAAAGCAAAGCATCCCTAGTAATCCCACTAACACCAAAACGCCACAATTCGCTTGTATTTTTCTCATGCCTCACCCCTTTAATATTTACAATTCTAAATTACTTGTTCCAGTGCATTGATTCAAATTGAGGTATTTGAGTTTCCAACCATATCAAATAATTGCTTAGCAACGCCTCAGCACCAGGGCTCCCGAATTGACTCATATAGTGAGGGGTTGCAAATGAACAAATACTTGCAGGCTGAACTTGATTGGCAACTTGAATTTGCCAAATTACGCGATCAATTGACGCTGGAAAATAGCTATCATCAAAAAGTTCAATAACAACGTGGAAATAGCAGTCATTTTTGAGCGTAGCATTCTTAAGCTCATTGATGCAATTAAAAAGAGTGTCTTGTGAAACGTATCCTGTTCCAATGCCATCCTGAAAATACAAATCAGAAATATTCGTATTGGCCAACACTTGACTCATGGTCTCATGGTAAACTTGCGCTGGTGGCGGCGAGCAAATATATGTCGATAAGGCAACGGAAGCAGCAGGTGTCAACGCTTTCAAATCACGTGACAAATCGTGAAGATAGGAAATGATCATATCCAGGCGGTTATAATAATTCCAAGTGCGCTCTTCAAATTCTTCTGAGATATACCAACCTTTGAAACTTGTATAATGTTGCGCAATTTTGTTTATTTGATTTGCAGCGAGCATGCATTTCACGTACGATTCATTTAAGAAATCGGCCAGTTGAACATTCTCATCCCAAAGCAAATCCCAATAATCCTCATCAAAATTCAAACCCACAAGGACTTTAATTCCACGCGCCTCAGCAATCGCCAGAATTGTTTCCAATGGAGGTGTATCCGTAGTCTCGAAGTCATCGGTTGGGAAATGTGCAAAATTATTGTAAACACCGTACTGAATAATCAGTTCCTTTATTTGAGCCGATTCAAATTCATTAAACAAAGCCTTCCATTGTAGATGACTCCACTCATGATGGCTTCGGTATAATTGAATAAAAGTTGAACTGATCTGCTGGTTAGCCAGCGCAAAAGAAAGAGATGTGAAAAGGAGTACACAGAGCAAAGAAAAAGCGAAAATGCAGGCAATACAATTTTTTAGAGCTTTCATTGACTTTCTCCTAGTGTCGCTCCGTTTGCGATTGCCGCAAAAAGGAGCACATTTGCCAGATGCGGCCGGTCTTTACGCACTTCGAAGTCTTCGCCCTTCTAAGATTTTGTAAGTTAGCACCCCGGATACACCGACAAACGGCAAAAGGTCACAAATTTTCTTTATAACAAACAGCGGAGAGAAATCTTCAAAAAATAATTCTAGTCCATTTTTCTGTTGCAGGGTAGAACTTCTTAAACCTCAATTTACTCGACGGGTGTTGGGTATGGCGTTTTGGGTATAAAAAAAGGCTTAAAGACACTACGCCTTTAAGCCATTTATTTTACTGGCTCCCCGGGACGTACAGTTGCAGGAACTACAGGTTAGCCTTCTTTTTTAAGGAATTTCAATATATTACGCAGAATCTTATTAATGCATCATGCTAAGCAGTAAACCAAGCGGACCGACAGCCAGTCAGATCGTACTTGCTGCCTCCCCCCCATCCCTTGCATATTGAATCGTGAACCCACCCCAGGGAAAGTGGAAGTAAAGTCAAAACCGACAAGAAAAACAACTGATGAAATGAATGGTCAGTCGTTTTTGCCGGGTCCAGTAAAATTACCCGTTAAAAATGAAATAACTTTGTAAAGGATGACACTGTTCATTAAACCGCCAGCCACCAGAAGTAAGTTTGTAATAGTTATAGAATCGAAATGCAACGCTTCTTGAATCCATGACAATACCAGGGACCATGGCATGGTTACTAGAACCAGAAAAATACCGGACATGGCGGTATCATCCTTCGTCATAAACATGATCGCGAGTGATACGATAAAGGCAGAAAGGTACAGAGAGGTAACGACGATAGCTGTTTTGTATATTGTTCCTTTTTCCTTAAGTGGTCTCATTATCACGGTAAATACCTCCATCCCATTATTAAGGCCCCCCATAAGGCACAGGGATTTTACTTCGTGGCCTCAGCGGCATCATGAGCCATTTTCTTTGCTGCTTTCACTGCTTCATCACCTGCCTCTTTGGCAGCAGCAGCCACATCACTGGCAGCTGCTTTTGACGCTTCTGCTGCCTTGTTAAGAGATTTTACCACATAGCCCGTACCTTTGATTTCAGGCGGCTCTTTGTATTTGTACCTGCCCTCCGCGATTTCAAGAGAAGCTGCCCGGTGACTTAAATTCAACTGTTGTTCCAAGCGCATCTACCCGCAGCCAGTCCTATCATGCAACCCTGATAGCGCATTTGCTCTGTAATCATGTAGATTCCTCCCACCTTAAAATGTAAAGTTTTTGCTCTTCCGTTTCGGGAGATTTCCTACGATGTGATTTGGGGCACTTTTGCCAAAAACTCAATAACTCTAATTTCACCCTCGGTCTTGGCTGTGCTTTGGGACAAATAATACCATTATTCTGGAAAGTTAAACACATATGTCCTCCGACTTCAACAATGATCTCTCCATTTTCCTGACAGCTCATTATTTTTCGATCCATGCAATTCTTTTGAAAAAAGCTTCTCCAGTTGTGACCGTATATGTCAATCTCGTATGCTAAAAGGCAGAGAATGTGTCAGCACAACAATCAAGACCATTTCTGGAAGAATTGGTCAAAATGATTGAAGCCATGATGAGACGGAGTTATACTGCGACGGCTTCCCTCTTTATGAGTGTAGCAAAATTGGAAAAGGTATGAGATGAAGGTTCCCTGGATATCCAAAAAAAAGATCGCTCAGAAAGCCACCGACCTGATCGATAATTTCCAGGCATTGGCGAAATATGAGGTCAAGCCTCCGATCCCAGTAGAGGATATCATTGAAAGGTATCTGGGCCTGACGCTACTCTATGATGATCTTTATGAGGTGTTTGGAAGGGATGTGCTTGGTGCCGTCTACGTTGAATCAAAAGCTATATGCATTAACGAGAGGCTTTTCGAGAGCAGCGCTGAAGGACGATTGGTTTTTACTATCGCTCATGAGGTGGGTCACTGGGTATTGCATCGCCAGTATATTGGAGCCCAAGAAAAAGATGGCTCCAGACAAATCATTGTATCGAAAAAAGGAAATAGCAAGGAAACAATAGAATGGCAGGCCGATTACTTCGCTTCTTGTCTATTAATGCCGGAAAAAGAGATTCGTGAGGCCTTTGAAAAGGTATGCGCACCCGAAGCAATTGTCGTCAAGAATTCCTTGAACGATTCAAATGAAGGGTCTGGTGAAGAACCGTTTGTTGAACAATGGCCTTTTATTGCAGCCGCTATGTGTGAAGCCGGTGGATTTTCCAATATCTCCAAGCATGCCATGATCATTCGGTTACAGGACCTTGGGTTGTTGGTCAACAAGACAAAGAAAAAGATGGATTGGGAAGCCCTTTGTGGTAATGAATGAAAACACTTTAACCCATCCTTGATTTTTGGTATCACTGTAAGGATTGAAGACGCCGAAGCACTAACGGATGAAGAAAAAAAGATTATCGTTCGAGTTGCGCTTACATTTCGTACAAAGCAATCTGTGATAGATGCTGCGCACCGAGAACCGGTTAAGATATCTCAACCCTCTGAACATCTGCCCAAATGATTATATCACACATTTCCCCCGGTTGGAATAGCAGATCTCTCAACTGCTCCCTCCCGAATATTTATTGGAAAAAGACATCCCTCGCCCACCACAAGATTGCTCATTCGCCAAAGCGATCATTTTATAACATTGGCACCTCGCCCTTTGGGACAGAACAGCCAGAACACCACCCAAAACCGCCGACCCGAATGTCCGCATTGACACGTCTGATTCTCAGTTGCCTTCCTGCGAAGAATATCTTTACCATGATCCCGAATATCGCAGCAAAGCATACGCTTCATAATTTTCAGAAAAACATCTGGATTTGAGGGACGGATATGTCTGGAGCAGGACAAAATTTCGCTGACGCTTGGCGTATTGCAGGATCTAAATTTTCACCTCAAGCCTTGTTGCAATCACCTCACCCTTCGCTTGCTTTAACCGGAAACAAAACAAAACATTTTGTGGTTTGTTTTCTCTTGACCCAAAAGCTGATTCTCTCTATGCCCGTCGCTGAAAAAAGCAATGTCTTATCACCTCACCTCACCTTGAGATCTAATCTTCAGCCCGGGAGTAGAACATGAATATGAAGGTCCTTCAAAACATTTTTTTTCTCATAGCCGTTTTAGCCGGCCTCATATCGGCTGCCCATGCCACGCCTGAGAATAAGGAAATCGTTGTCGGTTTCAATAACGTTGCCTGGCCACCGTACCTCATTGAGGAAACCGATGGCAAAATCCACGGCATTATGATTGACGTTATAAAAGCGATCGCATCCAAACATGGGTTTTCCGTCAAGATTACGCCGCTTCCGGAGAAAAGGGCAATCAGAGGCATGGCTCGGGGTGATATCGATGCTTATTCCAAAGCAAAGGAATGGGTTAAGAATCCGAAAGCGTATCTCTGGACCGACCCGGTGGTGGATTCAACGGACGTGCTGATTTTCCCAAAAGACCGTCCCATCAATTTTGAGACGCCGGACGATCTCAAAGGCAAACAAATCGGAGCGATTCCGGGGTACAGGTACCCGCTTCTGGAACCTTATTTTGCAGACGGCCGCATAAAACGCGACGACGTGAAAAAGGATTCGCTCATGCTTGGAAAGCTCCTCAGAGGGCGGGATGATGCGGCCATTATCAATAAGCTTGTGGCGTTCTGGGTGATCCGGCAGAATCCGGAATTCAAGGGACAGTTCGGTTTTTCGGACTAACCGGTGGGAAAGGCGGGATGTGGTTTCATGTTCACCGCCAAACGGAACTGGGGTCCGTTTATTGAGATGTTCAACAATGAGTTGTCGGCCATGAAGGCAGACGGTCGCCTGGATGCCATTGTTCAAAAGTATCAATGATACTTGACAAAACCCCTGTATATTAGGGGGTCAATAAGCGTGTGATATCCTCAAGTCCAGAAAATTTTTAAATCTGAGATATACACTTGATATTACCTGAATAATTAGCATTCAGAAGCTTGCGAAAGATAGCAGTTATGTTGCGACCTCAAGGACGCCGTTTTGGTTTCCTACAACGGAAGAGTGCCAGATGTATTCTTCTGTGGGCAAAAAATTACTTGACGCAAGGATGATATAGGAAATCTTCCGTCACATGACACTCGTCAACCGGGGAGCCGACCACAAGATGTAGTGCCTTTGTATTATAACGTGGAGGGCGATTTGAACCTTACAACGAATGTGATAATGAGCTCTTATGTCAGATTATGTGTTTTTTCAGATATCTAAACGATATTTCCATGCTGAACAAGCCCAAAATCTCTTGTTTATTGCTGGAGCAGATCCAGGCTAATCAATCACTTCACCTTTGAAACCAGGTATTCGCCTGCTCACAAGGCAGTAAACCCGAAGAAGTCTTCCCTTTTGTAAAGTGCCTAGGAACCTTTCTCACCTTAGGCCTAGTGGGAATCTCATCATTTTCTCAAGATTCATTTGTGTTTCCGGCTGACCGGGATACCCTAAAAATTCCCTGGCATTCCAGGCGGCAGTATACAAGGCACGGAAAGAGAGCATGAAATTATCATCAGTCGTCTGATCGACCATGGGCATGAGTGCAATCAGCGAAACGTCGTAATCCGGGTCATAAACCATTAATGATAAATATCCCCTGATACAACCATTATGTCCGTATCCAAGATTTGTGGCATGCAGGCAGCCCAGTGCATATCCGGCATTGGCTGCGGAGGTATCGGTCTGCATCAGGGTTACCGTTTCCGGAGACAAAACGTTCTGTCCTTTCATCAGTGTTCTGACGAATTTGTTGAGATCAACAAAATTGGCATAGCCATTCCCTTCCGCCACATGAGCGCTCATATTTGTTTCATCAAAAAGAATAGGTTCCATTCCTTCTTCATAATAAATTAATCCTGTTGCATGCGGAACGGGTAAAGCTACATCTTCCGCTTGGTCTGGAAAGTGAACATTCAGTGGCAAGACAGAACTGCCGCCGACAACGTATGCTTCCAAATAGTCAGCATAGGTTTTATCCTCCCCAGTTTGAGCAGAGTAAACTCTGGCAATGATTTCACTGAGAATCGTATAACCCGTGTTGCTGTAATGATAGCCTGTTCCGGGAGCAAAGTTGTAGGAAAGATTATTAATCGTTACCTGCTCGACCAATTCCTCAGCTGTAAACTGATGAGAAGGATCCTGCTTGAATGTGTATTCCACATAGGAAACACCGCCGCAGTTCGGCACTGCATCGTTATCGACATCATACACGCCCGCGCTGTGCTGAAGAAGCAGTTCAATGGTTATCCCATCTTTATAAGGAATCTCCCAAGCTGCCGTATCGGGAACGTAGGGAATACCAAAACCTGGTATTGTATCGATGATATTATCATAAATATCCAACCACCCATCTTCATACATTTTTAGAATTGCAGTTGCCGTAAAAGTTTTTGTATTGCTGGCAAAGCGAAAAAATGCATCGACAGGTAATTGTTTATCTTCATTCTTAGCTGCACTGGCAAAGAAGATGTCATCCGGAGTTTGTATATACACATTGATACTTGGAACCGAGTGATTCAATTCTGATTCCAATCCCAGCCGAACCTCATCGATCACATCGACTAATTGTTTAACCTGTGTTGGAGTCGTGGAATCATCATTTGAACAGGACACCAGTAACAACGAAAGAAATAATCCCAAAGCAATTCTTTTCACAGCGTATCCCCCCTTTTTAGTTATACGATCTTAATGACAACATCACACATTTTTATCGGTTGGCATTTATGCAGTTTTCACAACTTAAATACACCAGTAGATCAAGTGTTTCAACAGAAAATTATTTCAAAACTTACACTATCCCCCCAAAATAGCTGAGGTCTATTTTGGGAATTCTCTAAGTTTTGATGTGAATTTTTGGTGAAACAATGCGCAAAAGGCGTTTAGAACGCCGAGAATCGACGTTCTCATAAAAAAACAGGCTTTTTTCCTCTGCAACGGAAGAGTGCCAAATGTATTCTTCTGTGGGCAAAAAATTACTTGACGAGACTATAATATAGGTACTATTCAGTCACGCGCTAACTTTCCATTAGGTAGGCGACCACAAGATGTGGGACTCTTTTCTCACAGCTTCGATGATACTTTGAGCCATGGACGGCGGTGAGATATGAGCTCATCTATCAACCCTGTCGGGACCTGATATATCATGGAGTATTAACCGGTTTCTACTCATTCAAGAAATCGCGGGAACGATGACATTCTCAACCCTCGGTACACCCGCTAAAATGACGATATCACAGATCTTTATCGGTGGGGATACATAGCAGGTATCAAATAGATGAAGTGAATGACACTTTTGCATGGATTTTGGCGCCGGAAATCCCTGACGCCTAGCTTGCCGCACCCCTGAATAAACTCCTTCTTACAGTCTGGGAAAATATCCACAGGGGCGATATTGCAGAAAAAGATGCGCCGGATCTTGTCCTGCGGACCTTTCTGAAGGGGAATGGCCCCGTGGATTTCGGTCGCTTGAAAAAGACAAAGTCGTGATCAGTTTCATCGGTTTCTTCAAACTATAAAAGGTCCATGAAATTTTCTTCAATCCTGACGAATCACCGATTCACCACGGGTTGTTCTCAAAACAATGGTAAACCGGATTCGGTTTGCCAAATGCAATTGGCTAAATTTACTTAGAGCCTGTTTGAAAATTACCTTGTCGCGAGGTTGAGCGAGGTTTATCGGAGAAATAGAACCCCATAATTTCTTTGAGTTTGAATTGCCTCCGGCACCCGGCAAAATTCAAGTAACTTAGCACACCTTTAAATACGCTGAGGTCTAAGTTCGGTTAAACTTATCGGACCAAGTGTGATTTCTAAAGATTGATGACGGCAACTATTTGACCTTAAACACCTCTGAAGTTCCAATCCGAAGGAGGCGGGTGCTCGAAATGCCTGATCACCTAAACATGTATCAGCTTATGAGTTAGTCTCTGAATCTGTTGAGGTTCATCCCTAACTGACGCTCACCTCTGACCATTTTTTGGGCCGTTGGTAAATTTTATCCCCTTTACCAATTCCAAATGGCTAGTCGCCGCTTGGCTTAGCCCGGAATAATATACGCTGGGTTTTGTCTTGTACTTGGTCAGAATTGGTTTGGCTTTGGCATCCTTGACCAAGCGGGATATGTCACTTCCCGGGTCGTCCAAATCGCCATAAATAAGGGCTTGGCCGGTGCATGCATCCACGCATAATGGATTTTTGCCATCGACAAATCGGTCCCGGCAAAAATCGCACCCATCTGCTCGATTGGTGTCCGGCCGCAAATAGCGCGCACCATAGGGACAGGCAACAACGCACAATTCACACCCCACGCATTTCTGGGGGTCTATAACCACAACACCGTCTTCATCTTTTTTGCAAGCCTCGAACCGGCAAACAGCCACACAGGGCGGGTGGCTGCAATGCATGCAGAGTATCGGCAGCATCCAACGTTCAGCTTGAGGGTAGCTGCCAAAACTCAAATCCATCAGCTTTACGCGTCCTGGGCTATTAGCCGGCAAATCGTGCCAGTTTTTGCAACCAACCACACAGCTTGAGCAACCCAGACACCTAGATACAAGAACCAGCATTCCCAAACGTGCCATTTAATTCCCCGCTTCAGCCGCGCCAGCCCAATCTGGGGGGCTACATTTCTTCAAATTGACTAAGGTGTTTTTTGTTTGGTTTTCCGTAATTGCATCGAGGTGTTCCCAGTCGTAGAGCACGTTGGTATTGCCACCGCCGTCAAATGAAGACTGCTCCGGAAGACCAAGCTGCTTGCATCCTTGCCACCAACCGTGTTGTCCCATTATGGTATCTGGCCTCAAGCCCTGGGAAAAAAACGCCTGGGCCCGCATGTACCCCCGGGGAGAGCGGATCTCGAGCCAATCTCCATGGCGAATCTCATAAGCCGCCGCGGTGATGGGATTAATCTTTACATAAGGGTGACGACGATGCTCCCTAAGCCAAGGAATGTCTCTCATCCAGGAATGATGGCTAAAGTAATCAGAGTGCTCGTCTGTGAAGATGAGCGGGTAGTCTTTTTTCAAATCAGGGGCGTTCATGAAGTCTTCCGGTTCGCCCAGGTAGGTGGGCAAGGGATCGAAGCCTTCCTTGGCCAATAGTTGGTTGTAGAGTTGAACCTTCCCGTTTGCCAGACCGGCAAATGCCTCTTCGTAGCGCTCACGGGTCGCTACTCCATCCGTTTCCGGCAAGCTGATTCCGTCCAGAGCATTCTCCTTTAATTCTGCCCATTGGACCCCCGTGGGGCTCAAGAAGTCATTGACCATGGCCTCGTAATCGCCATGCCAGAAGTCTTTGTCAAAACCCATCCGGCAGGCTAGATCCAGGGTAACCTCCAACTCATCGCGAGATTGGCCCAGGGGGTCAATCACCCGCTGGCTGGTTGCCAGATGGTTGCCCCATAGGCCGGGTTGTCCCAGGCATTCGTAACGTGTGGCGGCGGGCAAAACCAAGTCCGCATAGCAGCTTGTATGGTTTAGAGTGACGTCGAACTGCACCAGGAAATCCAAATTGCCTAGAGCTTGAGCTATACCGTTGGGATTGCGGGCCGTGTTAATGGGGTTGGAGCCATATAGAAGCATGGCCCTCGGCCGATAAGGGCGGCCTGATGTCAATGCCTGGATGGCGCTGGGGTAACTGGAGATAGTCCGTCCGCGCGAACGTATATAGAGCTTTTCCTCTCCCAATGCCCTCGCCTTCACCTCCTCGGTCAGGCGGCTGGCCAAGGTGTCAAAGCCTAAATGGGACGCCGGTTTGAACCAGATATTTCCGCCGGGCCGGTCCAGGTGGCCGGTAATGGCGATAAGTATCGGTATGGCCACACCAAAGGATTGGAGATCCCTTTTTTGGGGGGCCTCTGAGACCCTGATCACCGCATTTGGGGTGGTGGCATACTCCTGGGCCATGCTCACAATGTCATCGGCCGGGATATCCGTGATGCTTTCGGCCCATTGCGGGGTGTATTTGCCAACGTGAGCCGTAAGCTCCTCAAATCCATCGCACCAACGCAATACAAATTCCTTGTCATAGAGCCCTTTGTTTATAACCACGTTAATCATGGCAAGCGCCAAGGCCGAATCTGTGCCCGGCCTGATGGGCACCCATTTGTCCGCCCGGCCATTAGCCGCCAAGGGGATGAGCTGGGGATTGATCACTATGAGCTTGGCTCCCTGCTCAAGACGATCAAGAATTTTGATGGGCACGCTCCTGAGATTGGTGTCCACTGTTTCAACCCCGCCCCTGGCGGCGCCCCCTTGGCCTCCCCCGGTGAACCATTCGATTATTAGCTCAGCATTGTCGTAATCAGGGCGGGCATATGTGGGCCCGCCGACCGTCAGCTTATGGTACATGAGCTGGGGGCCATAGCAAATATAGGGGCTCCACCAGGTGAAGTTGGGGGAGCCCAGGGCATAGAGAAAACGAACCAGCAGCATGTGATGCAGGCCGAACCAGCTTGCGGCTTGGCCTTTGTTCATCATGATATATTCGGGGCCTAGTTTTTCACGGATGGCTTTTAACTTGTCCGCGATTTCCCCCAGCGCATCCTCCCAGCTTACTTTTTCGAATCGATTGTCACCCTTTTTGCCCAATCTGCGCATAGGGTGTTTCAGGCGGTTGGCATTGTAGACCCACTGAACCGCCGCCAGGCCTTTTGCACAAAGCCGGCCGCGGTTGAGTGGATGAGAGGGGTTGCCTTCGACTTTGGTTATCACGCCGTTGTCAACGTGGGCCAAAATACCGCAATTGTACCCACCATAGGAGCAGCCATGGCACATGGTAGGAACCACTCCATTATGGCGTTTTAACTCATTCATTGTAGAGTCGGCTTTTGACTGCAATCTGAAACCTCCAATGTGTTGCCGTAGTTTTTGTTTTTTTCATAACTTTAACTGACGGTTGGTTAATCTGTCCCTTGGCTGTTCTTAACGCCCCTGATTGCTGAGGTAAGATTGAAGATGCTGTTTCCACCATATCATGACTTGTTAAGGCGCGTTGACCGGATAATGTCTCATTTTCATACGGTTTTACATTTTCCCCTGTCATCCGTCAGTGCGGCCTCAACTAAATTTTTAGTACCATCCGAAGTCATTCACAACTTTTTTCAGAGCCCACACGTTGACGGGTGGAGCGAGTGGAGCCATTTCACAGCCGGCCCCCAAAGCAAAGCCTCTTGGCGCATTTTTCCCCTTTTCGATGCATTCTCTGGATAATTCATAAACAGTGTTTGCGCGTTCCGTTAATGTCCTGGCAGGCTCCACGTTTCCCACTATTACGCATTGTTGGATTCAATTGGGGTGGCGGTTCTCGGCTCTACATTTTCAGCGCCAAAAGAGTCGACCCATAATTTAGTTACACCTATGCAAAAATCGGTAGTCATGCGTAATATGTGGTGTACTAAATCTGGTTTTTTAATCATCCAAAGGGGCAACTTGTTTCCGCAAATATTAGCCGCCACCAGCATGGGAGATCTCATCGTGGATGCTCCGCATGTACTTCCAGTCTCTTTCTTTAAGAGGTCCTTCCATACTCCCTCCCCACTCTTGTTTGCTTAGCCGAACGAAAAGGTGAGGGGCCGGGCGGCTTATCAGGAAAGTGCCGCTATGGATTCACAGCATTTCGCGAAAGAACTTACTAAAAAACGGCACGCGAATAGCCCGGTCACTCTCCACCGGTATGTTCGCAATAGGGGATCGTTTGCGCTACTGGATCTAGAATCACGAACCCTCAAAAGGGAATATCTTCCTTTTCTAAATCATAATCAGAATCAAATGACATCATTTCGCTTGCCAGATTAAGAAACACACCCAGAGAGTCGCATAGGTTTTTTACAATTCGGCTATAAACCTCTTTCTCATTCGCATCCTTTGCTTTGGCCATTGCTTTCAACGCAGAATTCAATTCCTTTGACAACCCATCCATAATTTTATCAGGATCCATCATTCCTCCATTTTCTCTTTCTCCTGCGAACAAGTTACCATACGGATCTGTTTATCATTACATTTGTAATGTTATCCAGTAAAAAGCGAGTCGCGCCATTATACAGATACATTGAGAATAGCTCATAGGACTGGTTTTTGTCAAAACCTGTGAAACTCTGAATTTTGAAAAGCATTTGGCGCTGAAAAATATTTGGCATATAAACTGGATATAACTGGGAATTTTAGCTTCTGAAAGGTTGAGAGAAATAGCAGTTATTGCCGGCCATTAGAGGATGGTTTTTCAAAAAAAACGTTTCGGTGATCTTGAGTTGCGTTTAGCTCTTAGCCTCACCATCCTGCATCGGGACTACGCTAATCGGACCATCATCCAAAACCTCTCGAAGGGCCGAAGCCAGATTCTGAGTGTCTATGGGTTTCTCAATATATCGGCGTGCACCAAGGGTCTCCGCGTCCTTTGCGGACATCCTCTCACTGTAGCCGGTACAAATGATCACCGGCATCTCCGGTCGGATTTTCAGGATTTCCTTGGTCAATCTGTCGCCGGTCATCT
>CAYPQJ010000021.1:0-33038 GCA_964412835.1 uncultured Desulfobacteraceae bacterium
ACCTGAAATATTTGTCAGAGAGAACGCACAGCAGGAAAGAGGATCATTAAGAATTATCCAGGGTCCTCTCCCCTGCCCTTAAGGAGTCACCTTGTTTAAATCGGGTTTTATAGGAATTATTGGTCCGCCCAATGTGGGTAAGTCGACCTTGTTAAACCGCATCATTGGGACGAAACTTGCCATTGTGTCTCCCAAGCCGCAAACCACGAGAAACCGAATCTTAGGCGTTTTTCACCAGGATGACTGCCAGATGGTGTTTATGGACACACCGGGGATTCACCGAACCCGGACGGCGCTCCACAAATCAATGGTTGACGCCGCTTTTGCCGCCTTTCATGAAGTGGATATCATTCTGATGATGACCGAGGCGGGTGCCCGTGAAGACCCGGCGGTTCCATCCATTATCAATGGCTTGAAATTAATTAAAAAACCCTTGTTTCTGGCCATTAACAAAATCGATAGGGTGGAAAAAGAACGTATTCTCCCCATTTTAGGGGATTATAGCCAAAAATTAGCTTTTGATGCCATGATTCCCATCTCCGCGCTCAAAGGCCATGGTGTGGATGCATTGCTTAGCCAATTGAAACGGTGCTTGAAACCGGGGCCAAGGTTTTTCCCTTCGGATATGAACACCGATCAATCGGAGGCTTTCATGGTATCTGAAATTATTCGGGAGAAAATTTATCAATACCTCAGCCAGGAACTGCCCTATTCATGTGCCGTCACCATTTTGGAGATTGAGGATGTACCCCAAAAAAATCTGGTATCCATTGGGGCCAGAATCCATGTTGAAAGCGATTCCCAGAAAGGTATCTTCATTGGCCGTGGGGGAGGGATGATCCGGAAAATCGGTCGTTCCGCCAGGCTTGAGCTGGAGTCGCTTTTCGAAGCAAGGGTCTATCTTGATCTGGCGGTACGTCTGGAGAAAAACTGGAGCAAAGACACCCGCGCCTTGAAACGATTGGGATATTGAGACCGGATTGCTGATTTTGGGAGGCATAAAAAAAACCAACCCCGCAAAGCGAGGTTAGTTTCTTAGGAGGAAAGAGTAATTTTTAGACTCTATATGACCTTTCCTAGAATGCAATTAGCTTGCCAAAAAATCAAGGGTTGCCGTTTTTTTCTATAACCTATTGTTTTTTATGGGGTGAATTCGGGTAACGATCATTTTCAGTTTTATGATGGAAAGCCGAAATAGTACAGAATTTTGTACTCAAAAACGGCTTTGAAAAGACTTTCGGGTGTAAGCATATATAATAATTGAAAATTATTGGGTACAAGACCTTTTACCATTATAGGGTGATGTTGTACTTTTTCATTTTGTGCTGAATCAGGCTTTTGGTAATGCCTAAGCTTCCGGCCGCGTGGGACTGAACGTTATTGGATTGGGCCAGGGCTCTTCGAACAAGCCTTTCCTCTATCTCTTCCATGGCTTTGGGAAGGGGGATGTGGGAGGGGACAAATCGCTCCACATCGAACTCGGTTTCAGTATCGACGAGTGATCTTGGCAGATCATCCACGGTGATAACACCCCCCGTATGCAACACCATGGCTCTTTCAATGACATTTTCCAGTTCCCTGACATTTCCCGGCCACGAGTGTGCGTAAAGCGCTTTCCACACTTCAGGCCGCAGCTCGATTTTCTTTTTGCGATCCCCCTCTTGAAATTTCTCAATGAAATGCTTCACGAGCAGCGGTATATCGTCGGTGCGCTCCTGAAGTGATGGTGCGTCGATGTGGATCACATTCAGACGATAGTAGAGGTCTTCCCGAAATACGCCTTTGGCCACATCCTCTTTGATATTCCGGTTTGAAGCGGAAAGGACACGAACATCCACTTTGATGGTCCGGGTTCCCCCCACCCGTTCAAGCTCCATTTCCTGAAGGACCCGCAGGAGTTTTACCTGAAGCGCCGGCGGCATTTCCCCCACTTCGTCCAGGAATATGGTGCCCCCGTCCGCCAATTCAAACCGGCCTTTTTTCATGGCGACAGCACCCGTAAACGCACCCTTTTCGTGCCCGAACAATTCACTGGTCAGAAGGGTTTCCGTCAGAGCGCCGCAATTGATGGAAATGAGCGGTCTTTCTTTTCTCGGCCCCTGGTAGTGAATGGCTTTGGCAATGAGTTCTTTTCCGGTGCCCGATGGTCCGGTGATGAGGACTGACGCTTTGGAACCGGAGACCTTGTCGATGAGGTCATACGCTTTCACCATCGGCTTGCTCTTGCCCACCATATTGCCATACCTGTACCGATTGGAAAGGGCCTCCGCCAGTAGCCTGTTATCTTTTACCAGCCGGTGGTTCTCCATGGCCTTTTTTACCGTCAGTTTGAGCTGATCATTTTCAAATGGTTTCTGGATGTAATCATAGGCAAGTTTTTTCATGGCCTCAACCGCCATTTCAATGCTGCCAAAGGCGGTCATCATGATAACGGGGATTTCCGGATTGATTTTCTTGCATGTTTCAAGAAGCTCCATACCGCTCATTCCGGGCATCTTCATATCGGTGATGATCAGATCGAGATCTGCTTCACGAAGGATGCTGACGGCCATTTTAGCGTCCCTCGCCGTTACAATTTCATAGCCCTCAGCGCTCAAAAGTGCTTCCAGCACAACGAGATAGTTTTTTTCATCATCAACAATCAGGATGGTTTCCATAGTTTTCGGGCTCCGTATAAAAAAATCCAGATTATCCTTTTGGCAGCTGGATAAAAACCTGGGTTCCCGTTTTTCGAGCAGTGGATTCCTTGTAATGGCTCTCAAACCATATGCGACCTTTGTGTCCTTCGATGATATTGCGAACAATGGAAAGACCCAGGCCGCTTCCCTTGTCTTTGGTGCTGAAAAAAGGATCGAAGATCTTTTTCAGGTCTTTTTCACGAATGCCGCCCCCGTCGTCTTCAATGGCCACCCGGTAATGGTCATTTTCTTCCGAAACGCCGACCGAAAGGGTTCCGGCGTTTTTCATGGCTTGGATGGCGTTCATGAAAATGTTTAGAAAAGACCGGTAGAGCAATTGGGGATCCGCCCTGAGCGGCAAAGGCCGATGGGGTAAATTGTCCTGCAGTAAAATTTTTCTTGTTTCAAGCTCTATCTGCAAAAATGCCATGTTTTTGTTCAAGATTTCATCCAGGTCACAATCCTGAAAATGAGGCTCTTGGGGCCGAGCAAAGTCGAGGAACTCCGTAACAATATCATTGAGCCGACTCGATTCTTCAACAATCAGGCCTGAGAGCTTGGTCTGTGATTCATTGCCGGTCGACATGCTGCCCATCAGCTCGGCGGTGCTTCGAATAATGCCTAAAGGGTTTCTGATTTCATGGGACACGCCCGCGATCATCTGACCCAGCGCCGCCAGTCGTTCCGCCTGATTCAGCTGAGCCTCCAGTTCTCGTTGTTCCCTGGCCCTTCCGGCAATGGTTTTTTCCGCTTTGTGTACAATAAAAAGAAGTGCCACAAAAATCATGCCCATGATCAGGAGTGACAATCCGAAAATCAGATACTGAAACCGAACCAGGGATCCATATTCCTCGGTGAGGTCCTGTATCAATTCAAAGACGCCCAAAACATGCCCGGTATCCCCCAGAAAAGGCCCGGCGCCCATAAAGGGGATATAGGTTCGCAGCTTTTTTTCGCCCCCCACCCGTTGAATGCCGGTGCCCCAGATACCATCTCCCCCGGATACGAGCCTGGAAGAATTCTGCCCCATGACCGCCTTTTTGTAGCCAAGGCTTTCCCGCACTTTTTTCCCAATAAGGTTGGGATCAGTGCTGTACGCAATAACACCTTGGTTGATATCATACATATTGACCAAATCGATTTTAAAGCTGTGGGTCGTATTTCGTACGATTCGGTCCATTAAAGCCTGTTGTTGTTTCTCCCTTAATCGCATCTTCCCGAACTGTTGGGTTACGGGCAGCACAAAATTCTGAAAGACCTGGTGATTCAGGTTCTCACCCAGCAGCAGGGCGTAAGTCTCATGGCTTTTCATCAGGATGTCCTTGGCCCGCTCTGAGATGACCATGGAAAAGGGTAAACTGAAGATGATGAGGACAACAAAACTGGCATAGGCGAAAAACTTAACAAGCCTGAATTGCTTTCCCTTCTTTGCAGTGTTTTTATTTAGAAACAACATCTTTTTTTAAAGTGGGCACCCTTGTCGGGATATTGTATTTCTGTTATCTTAAGCCTTCAGATAGATCGGAGTCAACTTGTTAGGTATCAGAAAAGGCATCCATTATGACAGTTAGGAATATGAAACACCTGCCGTTCATGCTCTACGCAGACGGCGATGGTCAGATTTTTGAACATCCATATCTTAAAATGGCCGGGTTTTTCGGAGCAAACTTCTCCCCCATTGAACCTGAAGACCTCATCATCATGCCGGAATTCAGTAAACTCTTTTATATCCCCTCCTGCCCCCCTCTGGGCCTTGACCCCAAAACGGGTCAACTGAAAACCATCTATGAAATGGATATGGAAGGGATCCCGACGACCTGTTTTGCGGTCGCTGTTTTTCTTGAACCGGGATTTGTCAGAACCCATCTTCCTGCGGCGGATTACAGCGAGAAATCCTTTGTGCTGCCGTCATGGGCCTATGGGGCCGTCGGTTTCAGGGATGGTCAGTACTGGTCCGCCGGGTTTGAGGTGGAGTATAATGAGCGGTGGGACCCCCGCCATTATGACGACCGGGAACTGGTTCCGGCCATTTCGGATTTTATGGAAAAAAACCCGGCCGGTCCCCTGGTCAATCATTTGACGACTTGCGCAACGGAAAGCCATTGTTTTGCCGCAAAAAATCTCTTCCTGAAAAGATGGGAGGCCCCGTTACCGGTGAGCCGGAAATGCAATGCGGCCTGCCTGGGGTGCCTTTCCCTTCAGCCGGGCGCTTCCTTTGAAGCGTCCCATGAAAGGATCAGGTTCACCCCTTCAATGGAAGAAATCGTCAATCTGGCCGTGGCACACTTAAACTATGCCCCCGAGGCTATTGTGAGTTTCGGCCAGGGTTGTGAAGGGGAACCCCTTACGGAATATGAGTTGATTGCAGACAGCATCAGGGAAATTCGAAGACAGACCCGAAAGGGCACCATTAACCTGAATACCAACGGCAGCTTCCCCGATCGGATTCGAAAGATTGCAGCGTACGGGCTGGATTCCATCCGCATCAGCTTGAACAGCGCCAGACCGGAATTTTATACAGCCTACTATCGACCCAGAGGCTATGGATTTGATGACGTGATGGATGCCATCGCCCTGTCACGGGAAATGGGACTGTATACCATGATCAACTATCTGGTCTTTCCGGGAATTTCGGATCAGGCGGCAGAGGTGGATGCATTAACGGCGTTGATTTCTAAAACCGGCATAAATTTCCTGCATCTTAAAAACCTCTGTATTGATCCGGCCTTTTATCTGGAAAAAATGCCCGCTACCGGTGAAAAAGGTATCGGAATGCGAAAAATGGCGGAGCATTTGGCGGAACGTTTTCCTGATCTGGATTTGGGTTATTTTAACCAGCCGGTTCGGTAAAATCGGAGTATCCGGCTCGGCATTACGTGTGAAAATCAGCCATAAATTCCATTTCTCAATTTCTTTTTTTTGGGAGAAAATGCCAAAAGGCTGACGGAGATTGGGCAAACGCGACTTTTCGAAAAAAGCAAAATAAAAAAATGAAATTTACAAAAAAATAAAGAGAAACAGATTAAACGGGAGAAAAAACTTGTGGTAATTTTTTTCAACAAATAGTGCATGTCTTATAAATATTTGATATTACTTTTATTTTATAAATATAAAATGCATTGCTTTCTCAGCACCTTAGAGCCAGAGCCCTTATTTTTACTGTAAACGGAACAGGTTAGCCGATGTCGAAAAGCACTGTGCCCTTAAATATTGATTGCGCCAAAGCCTCTTTGACAGCCCCATTGCTTTTGCTGTAGGTATTTCAGCATTCATCTTTCGCCGTGATTTTTCACTTCATCCTTTTTCATTTCATCTTTTTCATTTCACTGGGAGTAAACCATGAAAACCGCCTGGGGCGAAATTAAAAATCAGATCAAAACGCGGGTTCCGGACAACACCTTTTCTCTTTGGATAAAACCCATCGCATATCTGCAGGCTGAAAAGGGCGCGGTTGTCTTGGGCTGTCCCAATCGATTTTCCAAAGACTGGGTTGCAGAAAATTACCTGGACCTCATCAGGGAAAAGTTTAACGCTATGGCCGACGGACCTGTAGATGTTCAACTTAAAGTGCAGCACCGGAAAAGAACACCATCCCCCGCTACCCTTTTGCCCCACCCGGATCAAAGGACCCTTCCAGGCATGCCCCCAAAAAAGCCTTCCAGGAGTCTTTTGTTGAACAGCCAGTTTACCTTTGAGCGTTTCATTGTGGGGCAATCCAATGAATTTGCCTATTCGGCCTCAAAGAACATTGCCCTTGGAAATCCCTGTGATTACCATTCGCTTTTGATGCTCTCCAATACCGGTTTGGGAAAGACCCACCTTTCTCAAGCCATCGGGCATGCTATTCTGGCCGCAAACCCGCGATCCCGCTTATTTTACATGACCGCAGAGGACTTCACAAACGAAATGATCTCCTCTTTGCGGAATCGTCGTATTGAGGCATTTAAAAGCCGATACCGTCGAATGTGTGATGTGCTTCTTTTGGAAGAAGTCCATTTCCTGGGTGGAAAGGAAAAGATACAGGCGGAATTGGGTTACACACTGGATGCGCTGGCCCAGGATCACAAGAAAATCATCTTCACCAGTTCTCTACCGCCGAAGGATATCCCACAGATGTCCAAGGAGCTTTCTTCCCGCCTGACTTCCGGCCTGGTCACCACCATCGGAGGACCGGACTATAATACCCGTGTGAAGATACTGGAAGAAAAAGCCAGGGCCTACAACGTTTCTCTTTCAAAGGATGTGGTTCATTTCTTGGCGGGCCGGCTCAAACCTGACGTTCGGCAGATGGAAAGCGCACTGAAATGCCTCAAGGCAAGGGCTGAACTGGTGGGGGCAAAAATCAACATGGATCTGGCCCGGGAGGTGGTGAGCTCACTGGTATCGGGGGAAAGTTCCATTACCACCGAAAAAATAATGACACTGGTCTGTGATTATTACAAGGTGGATTTCGAGATGCTCAGTTCCAGATCTCGAAAAAAAGTGTATGCTTATCCACGAAACATCTATGCATACCTTTGTCGAAAACATTCCGATGAGACGCTGGAATCTATCGGCAGAACCATCAACCGAAGCCATTCCACCGTGGTGTACGCCACTGAACTGGTGGAGAAAAAGATGAAGACGGACCGCAGTATGAAACATCAGGTGGGGTTGCTTTCCAAACGCCTGGATAAAAGCCTGCAATAATTTTCAGGTCATTAGCCGTGCGAATCCTTCACATCGGAAAATACTATCCGCCCTACGCCGGGGGCATGGAGATTTTTTTAAGGGACCTTCTGAAGGCGCATAAAAAGGAAGGTTTAGACGCTGCCGGCCTGGTTCACCATCACCTGCCCGGTAGGTCATCTTTGAAGGAAGAGATTGAAGGAGTTCAGGTTTTTCGGGCTTCATCCTTAGGGCAGATCCTGTATGTGCCCATCAGCCTCTCTTTTCCGCTGGTCCTCAGAAAAATTATTCGATCCTTTCGCCCGCAGCTCCTTCATTTGCATTTCCCCAACCCTTCAGCGTTCTGGAGTCTGGCTGTTTCGGAAGCCCGCGCTGTTCCATGGGTCATTCAGTGGCAATCCGACGTGGTGCCTTCGACTATTGACCGTCGTCTTCAAACGGCCTATCGATGTTATCGGCCATTGGAACAACGCATGCTGAAGCGGTCTGAAAAGATTCTGGTGGCCTCAAAACCCTATCTGAACCATAGCATCCCTCTAAAGCCATGGGCTTCGAAATGTGTTGTTGCTCCTCTGGGCGTGGACCCTGAGCGCCTTCCGTGGCCTGAGGCGGACGCACTTCAGCAGGCGGAAAGAAGCTGGCAGCCAGGTTTGAGGGTGCTTGCCGTGGGCCGCCTTACTTATTACAAGGGCTTCGACGTTCTCATCCGGGCAGCCGGGCGAACTCATGGGGTGGCGGTTCAGATTGTGGGCGATGGAAATCTCAGGGCTCATCTGCAGACAGAGATTCGTCAGAAAGGCCTCGAAAACCGCGTATTGCTCAGGGGCGGTCTCTCCAATGTGATGCTTCAGGCCCTATTCGCCACGTGCCATGTGTTCTGCCTGCCCTCCCTTGAAAGAACCGAGGCGTTTGGCGTGGTGCTGCTGGAGGCCATGCGGTATGGTAAGCCGATCGTTGTAAGCGATATTCCCGGTTCCGGGCCCGGATGGGTGGTGAAGGAAGGTGATTGCGGATGGCGGGTTCCCCCAGGCGATGTTGATGCGCTTGCAGCGCAACTGAAAAATCTGGCAGCCAACCCTGAATTATGCCGGGAACTGGGCCGAAAAGGGCGTGAGAATTTCAAAATGAAATTTCAAATTCAATCTGTGGCACGTGGCATTAAGGGAATTTATGAGGAGATACTGGCAGGAAAATCGGGTTCCTGATCATCGTTGACAGGGTCATTCATCCCATTTAACCCACCGTGTCTCCCGGGGCGGTTTTCCTTGATGGATTCCGCACGCAACGTCATCTCTTTCCGCAATTCCGCCACCAGTTTGTTCAGTACCGCCACTTCCTGAAGAAGTTCCTTTATCCGTACTTCGTTTTGAGATGCAAAAATGAAAAGGTAAAGGTTTTGAATCAACAGCAAGCCCACCGCGATCACAAAAAGAAGCGCCGGGGCGTATGAAACACCGGTAAATTTAGCGATTTTATCCAGGATTACCGGAAAAACCCCCAACACCACCACCACGATGCCGATGGCAAACCAGGTCAAGGCGTATTTTTCCTGTAGTTTCCCCTTGCGAACCAGAAGCAATATAATGATAAAAATGACGGCACCGAGAATACCGGTGGTGATTTTGTAGGAGATCATAGCCTTCTCGCAATAATGAAGGTCAAGGTGATGAAAAGGTATCGCATAACGCTGGCAAAATTGGGGAAAACCTTGGATTTTTCTCCCCGCCGGGTTTCCATCCTGACCGGTACTTCCATGAGCCGCAGACCCTTTTTCTTCGCCATGAACAAAACCCCCAGGTCCTGGTAGTCGAGGTTCAAAAAAGACCCGTGAGTCAATTGGCCCATGGCCGCCCGGCTGTAGCCCCTGAGGCCGGAGGTAAAATCGCTGATGTCAAGCCCCGACAATCGGTTCAGGATTCCCCTGCAGAATTTTCTGGTCCATCCACCACGGTCATTGTCCTTTCCGATAACCACATCGTAGCCTTGTTCGAGACCGGGAACGATCCGCAGTGCGCCTTCAGGCAGATGTTGTCCATCGCCGTCAAAGGTGATGACCCCGTCAAATTCTTTGGTCAGAGCGTATTTGAAACCCGTTTGGATAGCACACCAGTGCCCCAGGTTAAAGGGAATATCGATATACTTAAACCCCTCTTTTTTAAGAAGATTAAGGTAGGATTTGTCATCGCTCCCGTCATCAATCACCAAGATTTCGGAAAAATGAGCCTTCAGGTTCTTCAGCACAGGCAGAAGATGGGGCCATTCATTAAAAACGGGTACCAGGATGAGTAGTTTCATGTTTCCCAACTGTGTTCAAACATCATAGATTGATCAATGGTCTCAGACCAGTCTGAGAAAAACGTACAATCGCTTGAATTGTGTCATTTAAACCAATATGCTGTCAACAAAAAGACGGAAATGGTTATGAACGGGCGCCCTGAAGGAATGTGTATTTATCTCCGCATGGCATTACGTGACTGCACCTATGCCGAAAAATCGTTAGAAAGCTGGAGATAACATGTTGGAATATCATTTTATTTTTGAGGTCGATAAAGATGAAAAAGACAATTGAAACAAACTCAGGTAAATTTAATATTCGCAAATTTCGGGAAAACGATGAAAAAAGGCTTTTGGAACTATGGAGACTCACTTTCCATAAGGAGATGAACCGGGCGCTATGGAGATGGAAGTATTTCGATAATCCGTACTCTCAGACAATTCTTTTGTGCGAATCAGACAATGAGGAGATCCTTGCACTTTTTGGCGGCATCCCATTTAAGGCATCAAGGGAAGGGCAAGATGTTGTTATTATGCAAGCAATGGATATCATGTCCCATCCGGATTTCCGGGGACAGGGGCTTTTTGCAAGAACGGCCCAAGCTTTTTTTGAATTTTTTTGCAAGAAGGATTCTGTCGAAATCTTGTATGGGTTTCCAGGGAAATTTCATTTTGAACTTGGAAAGAGGGTATTGGGGTATGCTCCCCTGGAAGGCGGGGTCTCCTATCTAAAAGGCGAAACAGGCGTACTGGCCTCAAAAAAAAAGGCCTCACTTTTAAACATAAAGGGGATTGAAAATCCTGGAGAACAATTTGACAGGTTATGGGAAAAGTGCTGTATAGATTATCCATATGCGGTGGTCAGACAATCCGAATTCCTGCGCTGGCGGTTTTGCAGGCATCCTGAGAAAAAATACGAAATATTCTGTCTGAAAGGTATGTTTTCCGACGAAATTCAAGGATATGCGGTTCTATATTTAAAAGAAGATACCGCGACTCTTGTGGATATGCTTTTTCCCAAATCCGAAAAAGAAATTGCCGTTTTTTTTAGCAAAATGGGTCAAATGCTTAGAACTCGAGGCGTCCTGCAGCTTGAAACATGGTTGCCCGGAAACCACTTTTTAAAACATGCCGCAATTGCGGCAGGATTCGAGGATCAAGATGAACCTCTGGGTATATTCTCAACCATTAAAACTTTTGATCATTCACCGGATGCAGACTGGATAAACAATAATCTTTATTATACCATGGCTGATTCGGATCTATTCTAGCCGAAAATACCGAAGTTTAAGATACCTTGGGTTTTTGTTTTGAAACAAACTTCTCTTTGTGATATTAGGAAATCCCGTAACTTCTATTTCAAATTGATAAGACAGTATATCTGTACTGATGGATAATTCATTTAAGCGAGGCAATAATGCATGAAATCGAAGTCTTTGTCCATTATGTTTGCAAACCCTAGGTTTGCAGTGATGCTGATCGCGGCAATAGCTTTGGTGATTTACAGCAACACTTACAAAGTCCCGTTTGTTTTTGACGGGGGGGTTCAAATTGAAAATAACGAAAAGATCAGGGAACTGGGAAATTTTCTTTCACTCAAATCTCTTATCAATTCTCCCCGTTCCATTGTGGATTTTTCGTTTGCGATCAATTACAGATTGGGAAAAGTTAACCCCATCGGGTACCACCTGGTAAATATTCTTATCCATGTAACCAACGGAATCCTGGCCTATTTCCTTGCGCTCAATGTGTTTGGGCGGCTGTCTTTTTTTCAGGGTGATCAAGGTGGGTCTTCTGCCAGTCATAAATCTCCTCACAACCGGAAAAAGAAAACGGGCAAATCGACCCCATCCATCCAATATCCAAAAGCAGCGGATTTTTCGTCATCATCCATCCCATTCATGTCGCTGTGGGTTGGATTGCTTTTTGTTGCGCACCCCATTCAGACACAGGCAGTTACTTACATGGTCCAACGATATGCCTCCATGTCGGCACTTTTTTATATGGTTTCGGTGCTATTATTTATTCAGGCAAGGAAGCTGCAGCAAAAAGCCAAGCCGTTCAGACAAAACGGGGCACCGGAAAACAATTCGAACCCGCCGGCGATAGCTGGCACCCATTCTTTTTTTTCGCCCAAGATTCTATTTTATTTTGCTTTTTCCGGGCTTTCAGGTGTGCTTGCATTTTTGAGCAAAGAAAATGCGGCGACACTGCCGGGTATCATTCTCATGGTGGAATACTTTCTTTTTGACAGGTCCTGGCATGGATGGAAAAAGAAGCTGATCTGGATCGTTCCCCTGGGTGTTCTTCTGGTGTTTCTGGCCCTTTATTTTCTTTCTGTTTCCAGGGGATTCAAGTTTGAAAACCTGCTGGAAGATGTCTCCGTTATTACCAGAGAAACCCAAAAAGTTAGTGCCTGGCGTTATTTGTGCACGCAGTTTTCGGTACTTGTTCAATATATTCGCCTCCTGTTTTTCCCGGTGGGCCAAAATATTGATCACATGTATCTTTTCAAGGCAGGCTTTTTCGACGGGCTCACGCCCCTGGCCTTGGGGGTCATACTGGCCGTTATTTTCCTCGGCATATGGAATATCAGGAAAAGAGCGGCGATCAGTTTCGGAATTTTCTGGTTTTTTATTACCCTTTCCATTGAATCGAGCGTTTTTCCCATCAGTGACGCCATGTTTGAGCATCGGCTCTATCTTCCCGTTTTTGGTTTTGCCATATCCACGGTATACATGATATTTCAGATGTTTTCCCGTCGGGAAAAATGGGCGAACGTTCTGTTGGCGTCAGCCGTCGTCATTTTCGGCGTGGGAACTTACCAGAGGAATATTATCTGGCAAAACCCGTTTTCGTTATGGGCCGATTCGGCCCGGAAGAATCCACACAATTACCGTGCCCATAACAATCTGGGTGCCGAGTTGAACGATCTGGGGCAACCGATGCGGGCAATGCGAGAATATTCCAGAGCCCTGGAAATCAAACCGGATTTTGCTGATGCCAACAATAATGTCGGAAATATTCTTATCAGACAAGGCCAGTTTGAAGAAGCCGTCCGATACCTTTCGAAAGCGTTGAAAAATAAGCCCAATGCTGTTGGGGTTCACAATAACATGGGTGTCGCTTTGGCTTCCATGGGAGATTTGGATGGTGGTATTCGCCATATGAAGAAAGCTATTAGCTTGAAACCGCGCTATGCGGAAGCCCATAACAGCCTGGGAAACGCCCTGGCTCAGAAGGGCCTTTTAAAGGAAGCGATGAAAGCGTGGGCCGGGGCCGCAGAACTGGACCCCCGTTATGCGGAACCCCATTTCAACATGGGTGTTATGTTTGAGTTGCAGGGAGATGTTAAGGGAGCCAGGCGGTGTTTCTCTGAAGCGATTCGCATTAAGCCGAATTATGCCCAGGCATATTCAAAACTGGGTTTTATTTCGGCAAGGGAAGGGCGCCATAAAGCCGCAATGAAATTATTTTCTGAAGCGCTCAGAATTAATCCCCAGTTACCCGATGCGCGGAAAGGCCTTCAAGAAATGATCCGGATCACGGGCAGTAAGCGGTAATTCCGCAAACCGGAGGCTGATTAAAAACCTGAGAATTGATTGGACTGAAAAAGCAATGGAAAATCATGTAAAGCGTATGGCAAGAGCGCTGGCTGAAACAGGAGCCCTTTTTTTTGATACGGGCCTGGTGCTTAAAGATGGGCGGCCGACGCCCTATTTTGTTAATATGGCCATGTTCAAGACCGGACGTCTAAGCCTTATGATGGGGTCATTTTTTGCCGAAATGATGGTATCCAAGGGTCTTGAAAAACGTGTTGATATTATCTTGGGCCCCTCCTACAAGGGCAGCACCATTGCCCTTTCAACCAGCATCGCCCTGTGGCAGGAATATGAAACAGACCTGGCTTTTGAATATGACCGAAAGGAAGCCAAAACCCACGGAGAGGCCACCGGGAAGAAAAGCATGTTTGTGAATCAGAGCTTTTTTGACGGCTGTCGTCTCTTTGTTGTGGATGATGTGGCCACTTCCATGGGCACCAAATATGATCTTCTTGAAAAGATCGAAGACGAGGCACGCCTTAAAGGAATCACAATTCATGTGGAAGGGATCGGCATCGGGATTGACAGGGAACAAACAACGGCGGTTTATTCCGAAGGGGGGAACGTGGTTCTGGGACAAAAGGGAAACAGCGCCATTGATGCTTTTGTTTCAAAAGCGGGCATTTCGGTTTTTTCGGTCGCCGGCATCAAAGAGGTGGTTCAGCACCTTTATGAGGAAAGCGTTCCGGTCCTGGTGAAAGGGACTCGCGGTCCCATTGATGACGAGACCAAGGCGGAGTTCGACCTGTACATGGAAACATACGGTATTTGATGATTCAGGTGGCAGGGGTCATTCCCGGTGACAAAATAGTCTTGATTCAGGGAAAAAAATAGGGTATGACCCCCTTCAGTCGGGACGTGGCTCAGTCTGGTAGAGCACCGCGTTCGGGACGCGGGGGTCGCTGGTTCAAATCCAGTCGTCCCGACCACCCCCTCTCCATAGTGTTTAAGTAATGGGTCCTCAACGTTTTTGCCATTAGATTTTACCCTGCTGAACCAGGCGTGAAAAATGCTCAAAAGACCGGTCGTAGGTTGCTTCCGCGCCCTTGGAAAAGCAACAACCGGGGAGTTGCCGCATTTTTAGATGATACGCAATACACTCGCAACAGATCCCTTTTCTGGAGCAGGGCTCATAGGTGCAGTTGCATTTTTCAAGGTTCTTTTTCCGATTACATTCCATGGTTTTTCCCCCTTGTATGCACAATCATAGTCAGCCGGCACGTTCAACAAACCTTCTGCAAAAACTGACAGATGGCATTTTTTTAAAAAATTATGTAGGGTACTATTATATTTTGGCAAGACGGTATCGTCAATTTTTCCTTGACAAAGTCAATCATTTCCTCAACATTTCCGCCATCAGAAGTATTGATGGTACGACCTCTAGCATGCAATGGGGAAATTTTTGGTGAACAGGAGCGTTAATCAATTTGGAAACTGAAACCATGACGGATTCCATGGTGGCGCCTGCCAGATGGTGGGCACTCCATACACGAAGCCGTTTTGAGCAGAAAGTCCATAAGGGACTTTCCGGAAAATCCCTCGAAGCCTTTCTCCCGCGAATTGAGGTGATGAGCCGCAGGAAAGATCGGCGGAAAAAGATATTGGTGCCCATGATTCCGGGGTATATTTTTGTCCGCTCGGCCCTGGCACCGGAGGAATATCATCGCATCATCCAAACCGTTGGTGTGGTTCGGATGGTGGCTTTTAAAGGAAAGCCGATTCCTGCCGATGAAGGGGAAATCGCTTCCCTCATGGTCCTGGACGGCACGGACCGAACCGTTCAAAACCGCTCATACATGCGGAAAGGAGACCGTGTAATGATCATGGAAGGACCTCTCAAAGGCCTGGAAGGTTTTTATATTCGCCACAAGGGGAAGAATGATCAGGTTGTGGTATCCGTTGAACTGTTGCAGCGATCCCTGGAAGTGGAGATTGAGGGGTGGTCATTGGAAAGGGTTTCCGGATAAACCTTTGAACCCGCAATTATCCGCCATAGCTTTTGGTACCCGTTTACGGTTTACAGTTACCGGTTAACGGTTATGTTTCTTTAGTGGGTGAGTAATATGGATGGTTTAAGCTCCGTAACCGAAGGGGCGGAGCTGTATGAAAAACAGGGTTTGGGTGAGGGAGCAAAAAAATGAAAATTTTGATTACAGGGGGTGCCGGCTTTATTGGATCTCATCTGGTAGAGCGTTTGCTTGAAGATGGTAACGAGTTGTTTATTATTGACAATTTATGGACCGGCAAACTGGCCAATATCTCCAAGATACAGAATCATGAACGGCTGCACCTGGTGATTGACACCATTTTAAATGAATCCGTTATGAACGAGCTGATATTCAAGGCGGACCACATATACCATCTGGCGGCAGCGGTTGGCGTCAGGAACATCATGGACCACCCGGTGGAGACGCTGGATACCAACGTCAAAGGGACTGAGGTGGTCCTGCGGCTGGCCAACCAGTTTAAGAAAAAGGTCTTTATCGCATCCACTTCCGAGATTTACGGCAAACATGTGGAGCATGATCTGTCGGAAGAAGATAACCGGGTTATGGGGTCGGTCAAAAAGCGACGGTGGGCCTATGCGTGCTCCAAAACCCTGGATGAGTTTCAAGCCCTTGCTTATTTTGACGAAAAAAAACTGCCTGTATTGATCGGTCGGTTGTTTAACACGGTGGGTCCCAGGCAAACCGGACAATATGGAATGGTTTTGCCCAATTTTGTTCAAAGCGCTTTACTGGGAAAACCCATCACCGTTTACGGGGATGGTACCCAGAGTCGAAGTTTCGCCCATGTCAATGACGTGGTGGGAGCCATTACACGGTTGATGGCGGAACCGTCTGCGGTAGGCGACATTTTTAATGTGGGCAACAATGAGGAAGTGACCATCAAAGACCTGGCGCTTAAGGTCAAGGAGATGGCGGGAAGTGATTCCGAAATTGATTTTGTACCGTACGAAAAGGCGTACGGCCCGGGGTTTGAGGATATGGAAAGAAGATGCCCGAACATCAGCAAGTTGAAAAAAACCATTGGGTTCGAGCCGTCCTACGATCTGGAAAGCATTATTCAGAGCGTCATCGACTATTTCAAGGAATAGCAGAGAAACATTTGAAATGACCTCAATTTCGTTTCAGGATTATCCCAAAGAACCGGTGGTTGTGGGCAACCTTTCCGATAAGATGATGCGGGAATCCATGTTTGTTCCGTTGGAGATGGGGGATGATTTCCTGAAAATCGCCATGGCGGATCCGGAGGATTTTTACACCATCGATGCCTTAAAGGTTACTTACGATCTGGATATCCGGGTTTGTCAGGGAAAAGAAGGCGACATCCTTGACGCAGTCGAGCGATTGTATGGGGCCGGCAGTCAATCCCTTGAAACCATCATCGAGGAAGCGGGAAAGGATGTTTACGACATTTCCGCAGGGGATGTCGAGGACGAAGACCATTTAAGAGATCTGGCATCGGAGGCGCCCATCATCCGGCTGGTGAACCGGTTGATTTTTAATGCGGTGGAGCAGAAAGCCAGCGACATCCATTTCGAACCCTTTGAAAATGAATTCAAGGCCCGATACCGCATAGACGGTGTTCTGCATGATGTGGAATCTCCCCCCCACCGCCTGCAGGCGGCCATCATTTCCCGGGTTAAAATTATGGCCAAGCTGGACATTGCGGAAAGAAGACTGCCCCAGGATGGCAGGATCAAGCTTCGCATTTCGGATAAGGAAATTGATTTCAGGATTTCCACCATCCCCACCCTTTTCGGTGAAAGCCTGGTCATGCGGATCCTGGACCGGGATACCCTGATCCTGGATCTTGATAAGCTGGGATTCCCGGATGATGTACTGGCGCAATATACCCGACTCACCACCCAACCTTACGGCATGATTCTGGTTACCGGCCCCACGGGAAGCGGTAAAACATCTACCCTTTACACAACGCTCGCCAAAATCAATTCACCGGAAAACAAAATCATCACCCTGGAGGAACCGGTTGAATATCAACTGAGCGGTGTGAACCAGATTCAGGTGAACCAGAAGATCGGCATGTCCTTTGCCAGCGGACTTCGTTCCATCGTGCGACAGGATCCGGATATTATCCTGGTGGGGGAGATCCGGGACCGGGAAACCGCCGAGATTGCCATTCAGTCCGCTTTGACCGGACACCTGTTGTTCAGCACACTCCACACCAATGATGCGGCCGGGGCCATTACCAGACTTCTGGACATGGGCGTGGAAAGCTTCCTGCTGAGCTCAACCCTTTTAGGGGTTCTGGCCCAGCGGCTTGTGAGGGTCAACTGCCCGGAATGCAAACGGCGGGTTGAACCGGAAGAGAGGCTTCTGAAATCCATGCAGATAGGCCCCGATGCGGCAGCAAAAATACAATTTTTTGCGGGCAAGGGCTGCGAAGCATGCCGATACACCGGGTTCAGCGGCAGGACCGCTATTTTTGAATATCTTCCCATAAATGGGGAAATCAGAAAAGAGATCATCAATAAATCGAGCGCCGAGCGAATCAAACAGGTGGCGGTCAAATCGGGGATGTTGACCCTGAGGGAGGATGGATTCCGAAAAGTGAAGGAAGGTTTGACCACCATTCCCGAAATACTGAAAGTCACCCTTGAAAACTGAAAATGGCCACGTATTCATACAAAGCCGCTGACAGTGCCGGTAAAATTGTAACCGGGACCCTGGAAGCGGATGAAGAGAAAAAGGTGGTGGCTGAGTTGCAGACCCTCGGTTTGATTCCCATACGGATCGCTCCGGCCAAGGGAAACGGCAAACGGCTGGGGTTGAATGTTTCGGAGCAGTTCCTCAGCCTTTTTCACGGGGTCTCTTCCAAAGACGTTCTGGTGTTTACCCAGGACCTTGCGACCCTCCTCGAAGCCGGTCTACCGGTCGATCGGGCCCTTTCCCTGTTGATCGAATCCGCCGAAAAAGAGCGGTTTAAAGCGGTGGTGAGCGATATCCTTAAAACCGTCCAGGGTGGCGGATACTTATCGGATGCCCTGGCAAAGCACCCGAGGGGGTTCACCTCGTTCTATGTCAGCATGGTGCGGGCCGGAGAGGCGGGAGGCGTTCTGGAATCGGTTCTGAGCCGGCTGGGGGAGTTTCTTGAAAGTGCCCAGGAGCTCAAGGATTATATTAAATCCGCCATGGTGTACCCCCTCTTTCTGGTGGGTGTGGGGGGGATGTCCATTATCGTCCTTTTAACTTTTGTCATTCCGAAATTCTCTATTATTTTCTCGGATATGGGACAGGCCATCCCCTTGAGTACTCAAATTCTGCTGGGAATCAGCCATTTGCTGCAATCTTACTGGTGGGCGATTCTGATTGTGCTGGGCGCCGCTTATTTTTTCCTGAAAAAGTACCTTAAAACGCCTGGCGGGCGGTTGAAATTTGACCAAAAAAAAATGAAATTCCCTGTGGTGGGGGAGCTCATCAAGAAAATTGAAGTGGCCCGGTTTGCAAGAACCCTGGGGACATTGACCAAAAGCGGTGTCCCGATTCTGCAGGCCCTCATGCTGGTAAAAGACATTCTTGAGAACAAGGTCATTTCAGCGGCAATGGAAAATGTCTATGCGCGTGTGAAGGAAGGAGATCGATTGTCGAAGCCACTGCGGGATACGGGAATTTTTCCGCCCCTTGCCATTCAGATGATTATGGTGGGGGAAGAGACGGGACGACTGGACCGCATGCTTTTGAGGGTGGCTGAAAGTTACGAAAAAATGGTTCGAAATACGGTAAAACGGCTCATCAGCCTGCTGGAACCGGCCATGATCCTGTTCATGGGCCTGGTGGTGGGTTTTGTGGTGGTTTCCATGTTGATGGCGGTATTCAGTATGAACGAAATGCCTTTTTAAATGGCTTGTGAAAGGAGTTGACATGAAGAAACGAAAGAAAAGAGAAATGGGGTTCAGCCTCATTGAATTGTTGATTGTTATGGTCATTATGGGTCTTCTGGCCGCTCTGGTGGGTCCCCGTATGTTTGGCAAGGTGGGTAAATCAAAGCAGAACGCAGCGCGTTCCCAGATGGCCCTTTTTGAAACGGCCCTGGACACCTATCGGCTGGACGTGGGCAAATACCCTTCCGCGGAACAGGGTCTTCAAGCCCTCAGGACCAAACCTTCCGACGAAGAAAAATGGGATGGGCCCTATCTGCCGAAGTCGGTGCCTAAAGACCCGTGGGGTCATCCATATGTTTACAGTCGGACCGATAACGGTGAAGTTAAAATGATTTCCCTGGGCGCCGACGGGACCGAAGGCGGAGAAGGCGAGGACAAGGATATTTCCAGCCGGGAGGGGGAGGAAGAAGATTCCGGTTGATCGGTTGGGCAGGGGCAGACTTTTTTGTCTTCCCGATTCCCAGGGTCATGAGCCCATTTACGAGACAAAGATGAAGAGAGGATTTTCACTCATTGAGCTGCTGGTGGTCCTGGTGCTCATCAGTGTCTTTACAGCCTTTGTGGGTGTGAACGTTGCCGGCAGTTTAGGCAATATGGAATTTAAAACCGCATCCAAAAAGGTGGCGGCTTCCCTGAGATACGCCAGGAGCCGAGCCATAACGGAAAGCACACCCTACGTGGCCCTTTTCGACCTCAATCAAAACCAGGTCACCGTTAAGCCCGAATTGAATTCCGCCGACGGGGAAAACAATTTGGAGCCGTCTGCTTTGGAACCGGCGGGAAACGGGATAAAACGTTACACCCTTCCGGAAAACGTCATATTCAAAAATGCACTGGCATTTGATGGCAGTGAATCCGATTCACGATTTTTTGCGGTGGCTTTTATGCCCACCGGATGCAGCAGTGGGGGGACCATTTTTCTGGAAAATGACCGTCGGCATCAGTCGGTCATAAAGATTAACTTCATTACCGGAATGGTTCGGGTGGAGATGCCTTGATGCCCCATTGCCGAATTGGGAGAGCGCGATTCAATAAAACCGGCGGTTTCGCCCTGATTGAAATCCTTGTGGCGGTATCCGTCCTGGCGATCTCGTTGGTTGTCATTCTTCAACTCTTTTCAGGCGGCCTCAAGGCGCGCAAATTGTCCGAACAATATACGCGTGGGGTATTTCATGCCAGGGAAAAAATGGCTGAAATTTTACTTGATCCGGACCTTTCGGAGGGGGAAACCGAAGGGCAGTTTGAAGACGACTACCAATGGCAGGCCGTCATCACCTTGGTTGTTTCTGAAGAAGACGAACAAAAATTGCCCGTTGATTTGCTGAATGTTGCGCTCAAAGTCACCTGGCGTGATGGAGAAAAAGAAAAAACCTTTTTCATTGATACCTTGAAAGTGGCCGAAAAAGATAAAGCGTCATAAGGTTATGATGGGTTTAAAAACGAATATGAAATATCAAAGAAGGATTGTTGGATGCTGCGGGTAAGCAATGGGCCGTCATCGTTCAATACCCCATATGCCACATTCAACTCCCGATCCTTCGGGGTTTACACTCCTGGAGCTCATGCTGTCTCTCGCCATGTTGGGGGTTGTACTTCTGATCATCTTCGGTGCTCTCAGGATCGGTACACGGGCATGGGAAAAAGGCGAAGAAGACGTCGAAATCCAGCAGCGCCAGCGGGCTGTATTGGACCTTATACAAAAGCAGATTGCAAGTGCCTGTCTATATGAAATAAAGACCGGTGAAGACGCTTTCTATTTTAAGGGTTCAGAAACGGAAGTTGAATTTGTTTCCCGCAGTCCCATTGCTCCGGGGTCACGCTCAGGGATTGTCTATGTGAAGTACAGTGTCCGTGGAGGGGATAAAGATGAAAAGATGAGCCTCATGCTGTATGAAAGGGATATGATTTTCATGAAAGAGGAAGATTTTGGCATCGATGCCGCTGAAATTTCTTTGCGGTTGATATCCGGTTTGCAGAACCTCCGGTTTGAGTATCTGAAGGGGGCGGAAGATGGCGGTGAAACCGCCTGGCAAAGCAGTTGGCGTTCGTCTGACGACTCTGACGATGAAGAGATGCCCCTTGCGGTGAAACTTACCCTTGAAGGGGCGCAACAGGATGATGCCCTTTGCCTGATTGTACCCGTACGATGTCGTAAAGAGTGAGAGGCTGGGTTTTTGAAACAGAAAAAAAGGGATGAAAAGGGCGTGGCGCTTTTTATGGTGCTGTGGGTTTTGATCCTTCTGTCGGTTATTGTGACGGAATTTTGTTTTGCCATGCGGACCGAGGTCAATATGGTTCGGAACTTCAAAGAGCAGACCGAAGCCTACTATATCGCTCTGGCCGGGTTGAACCGTGTGATAGTGGAATTGGTGCGAAATGAATTTTCCCCTGAGAAGCAGAAACTTCTTGAAGGGGGTGATGGTGCGTCTGCCGGGACTTCACCAAGCTGGCGGATGAATACGGATATTCCATCCGTTCCTTTTGCCCGGGGGCGGTTTAAGGTGCGCATCAAGAACGAGGGTGGGAAAATCGATCTCAATGCCGCCGACGAACCTCTTTTGAAGTTGATGCTGAACGGGTTAGATATTGAAGAACAGGAAAAAAGCATTATTGTGGACTCGATTTTGGATTGGCGGGATGAAAACGATCTGCACCGCATGAACGGTGCTGAAAATGATTACTACCAGTCCCTTCCGGAACCGTATAAATGCAAAAATGGCGATTTTGATGCCATAGATGAGTTGGTGATGGTTCGGGGTGTCACACCGGAATTATTTTACGGGGGTCTTGACAACATGGTGACGGCCCTCAAGGACCGCGGGTCCAAGCGCGGAAAGGTCAGGCGCAGGCCCAGCAGAGCCGGTGGATCCAAAATTTGCATTAACGCCGCGTCCAAAGCGATGCTGCGCGCTTTGCCTCAAATGACCGAAGAGCTGGCGCAATCGGTTATCGATTTCAGAAAAGAAGCGGATTTCAAGTCCCTGGGAGAAGTATCAACCCTTCTGGGGGCGGATGTGTACGGGGCCATATCGCCCTATATCACCCTCACGCCCAGCGCATATTATCAGATTGTGTCCGTGGGGAACATCACCGACAGCCGGACCCGGCAAGGGGTTTCGGCCATTGTGGAAATCAATCGAACCATTCATAAGGGATACCGCGTGGTGCAGTGGAGCGACCGCGTGTTGATGGAAACCTTAACCGCCAAATCGAACCGGTGAAAATTTTCTTGAGGAACCACCCATGATTTTTCAGACAAGCTTAGGTATTGACATCGGGGCGCATGAACTGTACCTGGCCTGCCTGAAAGCGTCATCACGAGACGTCCACCTGATGGCGCACGCTGTTTATTCTCTTGAAGATGGTATTCACGGCGAAGAAAATTCAAAAGCCATTTCGCAATTGATCAAAGGATTTATAAAGGAAAACCGAATTTCGCCCGCATCTGTTTTCCTGGGAATTCCCCGCAGCGCCGCCATCTTGCGGTACTTGGAATTGCCCCTTGCCGTAAAGGAAAATCTCAGGGCAACCCTGGGGTATGAACTGGAAAAGCATGTTCCATTCACCCCCGAGGAAGTACATTTCGATTTTCAAATCATTTCAGAGGATAAATCGGCGGGTCGGCTGCAATTGCTTCTGGTGGTGGTAAAAAAAGAGGCCTTATCACCTGTTCTGGCCGTTTCGGAACACTTGGGTTTCGGTGTTTCAGGTGTTGGGATTACCGCCACGGCGCTGGCCGATTATTTTTCCTGGGCGTGCAGGAAAGACAATGTGACACTGAGATCATTTGTTTATGCTCGTGGGGATCACATTGAATTGGGTCTCGTAAAAGATGGCATGCTCCGCTATTCCAGGGATCTGGCAATGAATGAGGGGCTCATTGACGTCATTCCAAAGATCCTTTCAAAAATGCGCCTGGACTTTCCAGATGGCGACGAACCCCTTGAGGCGGTGTTGTGTGGAATAAAAAGGGATGACCCCCTGCTGGAACACCTCAACAAGACAGATGGCATTGCGCCACGCCCGGTGGACCTCTCAGCGGCTCAAATTCCCGCTGCTTCCCTCATGGCAGCTTACGGGCTGGCGTTAAAAGGTGTCCGCAAGTCTTCCACGGGCATCAACCTGCTGCCACCGGCACTGCGTAAAAAGCCCAGTAGATTGAAGGTTTATGCCCTGTTCGGATTGGTATCGCTGGTTCTGCTGGGAGCGCTGGCCTGGGGAGGAGGGGTCTATTTGCAACGCCAGCAGACCCTGGACCGGCTGGATGGCGAAATCAAGAAACTGGCCCCTCAGCTGGAAAAATTTGAGCAGATCAAAACAGAAAAAAGGGAGATAGAAGAGCGTATCCAATACCTGAATACACTTCGTCAGGGTGGCCTGCCAATCCTGGACACAATAAAAGAATTGTCTGAAAGGATCCCCAAAAGTGCCTGGGTGAATCGATTCAATTTTTCGGAAAAAGGCATTGAGATAAGTGGGGAGGCAGCGTCCGCCTCGCAACTTATCCCGCTTCTGGAAGCTTCCCCCATGTTCGGGGATGTGGCGTTTCTATCCGCCATTACCAAGTCCCGTAGCGGAAACGAACAGTTTCGAATCCGTTTGAGCCTCAAATGAAGTCAATGTTCAGGATAGATCGGAAGAGGAAATATTTCCTGATAGCCATGGCGCTTCTCCTGGTTGCGGGGGTTGTTTACCGGATATGGCCGCAGATAGAGAGTGTATCCATTGGTGAGAACGATGTTGCGTTAAAGAAAAAACAGCTGGTCAAATACCAGAAAATGTTTCACTTGGCCGTTGGCCTGGAAAAGGCGCTTTCCCTGATCAGAAGCGACCTCAAAAAGGGGGAGGCGGGTCTTTTGACCGGTAAAACCCCGGCGCTGGCTGCTGCGGATATTCAGAAAGTCGTGCATGAGATCGCCCAGAAAAGTCATATGGAAGTCCAAGCCGTTCGGGTACTTAAGCCAAAAGGTGTGGGTGGAAGCCGTTATTTGAGCATCCCCGTTGAAGTGACCATCAAGGGCTCCACACGGCAATGGAAAGGATTCCTGTGCCAAATCATGGCCTCTTCAAAATACTTGACAGTCCAAAAGGCACGAATTACTGTCTCCTCGCGGCGAGTTCGAGGAAAAACCAGTTATTCGCGTCGGGTTGGTGGCAAGATTACGATCAACGGTTTTTTAAAAAGCTCGGATGAGCCGGCGAAGTAGAAAGGCTGCCCAGATGCTTTCAAGGATATGGCTTATCAATGTGGTTCTGGCGCTGTTTGTGGTGTTTTTGGGTGTCAAGGCATACGGGGTTTGGGTTCAGGGGAACAAAGGGCTTGATATTCCCGGAACGGCCCCGAAACCGGTCCTGGAGGCGCCAAAACCCGCAGAAACGCTCCGTAAGAGAAAAATACCTTCTGGATCAAAATATGACGTATTGATGTCCCTAAACCTTTTTGCGCCTGAGCGGGCGGAGGTTCTTCCGGAAGCGGCAAAGCCGGATGAGAAATCAAAAAAGCTGAGTCCTGGGGATCTAAATAGCATTAAGCAATATTTCAGCAAAATGGTCCTTTATGGTCTGGTCATTACCCATGATTCCGCTGAAGCGCTCGTGTCTCACCCGGTTGAAAAGCTTGTCCCCAAGATCAGGAAAGCTGCAATCCCGAAAAACAGAAGCCGAAACATAAAGCGCCTGACGGTTAATCAGACCCAATGGGTCCAGGCGGGCGATACCCTGGGCGATTTCAAGGTGATGTCCATTAAACCCGACAGGGTGGTGTTAAAGGCGAGCGATCAATCGTATGATCTGTTGTTGTATGACAAAGACAATCTCAAAAAGCGCGCGGCCGCAAAACCGAAAACAGGCCCCCATGTGGTGGGGTTGTCCGTCAAACCCAAAGCGGGTTCAAAAGTTGGCACGGGTCCCGCCAAAACACCGGTTGTGAAAGCGAAAGGTCAATCGGCTATTCCGTTTCCGACCAAAAAAGCGGTCCCCGGCACCGCTGTGACAAAAACCCGGAAAAGTCAAAAATAGAGAATTGAGAGAAAAGGTTATTAAAAGGTCAACACATGCGAGAATTTCTGGTGAAAACAGTTCTTTTGGTGGGTATGCTCATGGGTGCAGCCGTTTTTCATGCCGGTTGTGCGGGTAAGGCCCCAACGGATACCCGGCAAATGGGAAAAGGCAAAGCGCCCCTTGAAGCAGAAATTATTGAGGATGCCGATAAAAATTACGGAAAAGCGCAGCAAGGTACCGAAGCATCGAATAAACCCCAGGAAAAACCGACTGCAAAGGTTTCCTCAGTTAAAGGTACTTCTTCAGCCCCCGGAAGGACACCAAGAGCTTTTTCCACGGGCCAATATGCGAAGGGGTCCCCATCCACCCCATACAAAAAAAGATATGCTCCGGGAAGGAGTACCCGGAGAACTTCCTCACTTTCCAAGGGCCAGCCGGAAACGGAAGGACAGATTATTTTCAACTTTGATGACGCAGACCTCTACGAAGTTATCAAAACCATGGCCGAGCTCCTGGAAATTAACTACATCGTGGATCCGGGGATTCAGGGGAAAGTGACCATTCACACCGCCCGTAAACTGAAGAAAGCGGATCTTTTCCCGGTTTTTTCCCAGATCCTGGGCGTAAACGGTTTGACCGCCATGAAGGAGGGCAAACTTTATAAAATTGTACCCATGCAGGATGCCCCCCGGATGCCCATGGATGCCGTGTATACCCTGGGCCAGAAGGATGTTCCTCCCATGAACCGGGTCATTATCCAGATTATCCCCCTCAGGTATATTTCCACGGAGGAAATGACCAAATTGTTAACCCCCTTTCTTTCTTCAGGCGGAACCATCGTGGCCAGTGTACCCACCAATACCCTGGTGGTGGTGGATAAGGGCGCCAACATTCTAAAAATTCTGAAGCTGGTGGGGACCTTTGACGTAAACGTGCTGGACCGGGTGTATTATCGCTTTTTCCCCCTGGAGTATCTGGATGCAACGGAAGTTGTGACCATTGTCAACGAGTTTATGGCCTCCTCTGGGGGGAGTTCGGCCGAGATCGTTAAATTCATTGCACTGGAACGGTTGAATACGCTGCTCGCGGTGAGCACGACGCCGGATGTTTTTGATAAAGTTGAAGAATTGATACGCCAGATCGATATTGTGGATGAAACGGTGGCCGCCAGGATTTTTATCTATTTTGTCAAAAACGGGGGTGCCGCCGAACTGGCCACGCTTTTAAACAACGTTTTGACGGGGAAAGAAACCCTAACACAGGGAAAAAAGGCCGCCGGCGGATCAGCAAGCATTGCGGGAAACCCGTTTTCCGTGGCCAAGATGGCGGAAAAGAAGGCGGAAAAGGCAGCAACCAAAGCCGGGCAATCCACCAAGCGAAGCCCGAAAACCTCAAAAGCCGGCGGCGGTGCAACGGAAGGTTCCAGTACACTGATGGGTGAAATGTCCATCACGCCGGACGAGATTCGAAACGCACTCATTATCGAATCAACACCCTCTGATTATAAGATTATTCAGGGGATATTGAAAAAAATTGATACCATGCCCCGCCAGGTGTTGATTCAGGCGACCATTGCTGAGGTTACCCTGGATTCATCCACCCAATTTGGCGTTGAGTATGCGTTTGGCCAAGGCGCCGGTTCCCAGGGTGCCGGTTTCATGGCCACCCTGGGGAGTACGGGACTCAAGTATTCCGTTGGTGTAACCAACAAATGGTATGCCGAGCTGAGTGCCCTGGCCACAAAGGGAAGGCTGAATGTCATTTCATCTCCCCATGTGCTGGCTTCCGACAACCAGGAGGCTAAAATCGACGTGTCCAAGGAGATTCCCCTGGCAAGCGGTTCAACGACTGTTTCAAGCGGTAGCACAGTAAGTGAAACTACCATTGAATACCGGGATACCGGGGTCATCCTTTCGGTTACGCCCCACATCAATGAGCGGGGCCTGGTGACCATGGATATAAGCCAGGAAGTAAGTAATTATGACGGCGACCAGATGGTGGCTGGCAAGGAATACCCCAAGTTCTCCAAGCGGGTGGTCAAAACCACGCTGACTGTGGGACACGGTCAGACCATTGCCATCGGCGGGTTGATCCGGGACCGGGAAATTGAAGAAACCAGGGGACTTCCCTGTCTGATCGATGTACCGGTGATCAAATATCTGACCGGCAGTTGGTCGAAAAAAACGGAGAAAACTGAACTGATCGTTCTGATTACTCCCCGGGTGGTTGACGATATGGATGACGTGGATGCGGTGACCAATGAGTTCAAACAAAAAGTGCAAGGTGTCATGAAGCAGTTTTACCCCCAGCAATAGAAATAGGTTTGAAATATCCCCCCGTTCATTTTCGACAATCTCATACATGAATATCTTCTTGATCCTCAAACGCTGGTTTCAAATCCCTTTTCGCCACCGAACCCTTTTCTGGGGGTTCGTGCGAAACGAGATCAAAGGGCGTTTTGCCGGATCCATCGGGGGATTTGTGTGGAGCCTGCTGACACCCCTGGCCAATCTGCTCATCTACATCTTTGTGTTTTCAATAATTTTCAAGATCCGAATGAAGCCCATGGAAACGGGAACTGACAGTTTCGTTGTGTACTTTCTGACGGGGCTTCTTCCGTGGACCGCTTTTTCAGAGGCCCTGAGCAGCGCCACTGATGCTTTGCTAAGCCGGGCTAACCTAATCACCAAGGTGGCGTTCCCTCTGGAAATTCTTCCTTTGTCAGGGGTTATCGTCCCTTTCCTCCTTAACGGCCTCGGGTTTGTGATGTTTCTGGCGTATTTGATGTTCAAAGGGTATTTTAATATGGCCTGGATGTGGCTGCCCCTGGTGGTGGTTACCCATATGGTGTTTACGTTGGGCATGGTATGCCTGATTGGCAGTCTGTCCGTCTTTTTAAGGGACATCAAGCAATTTATCGGAACCGCCCTCTCATTGTGGTTTTTTCTGACACCCATCATCTACCCCCTGTCCATGGTGCCCGAAAAACTGCAGTGGGTGATCAAATTAAATCCCATGTACCCCTTTATCGAATTGTATCATCAAGTGCTCTTGCATCATTTTATTTCCTTTGAAATGCTGGCCTATGCCCTTGCCTTGACGCTGGTGTGTTTTGGGGGCAGCGTTCTTTTTTTTGAACGCTCAAAATACGCTTTTGCGGACGTTTTGTAAGAGCGTGAAAGGTTAGAAAATATTGAGGAATCGCGCATTTGAACGCCATTGAGGCCCGCAACCTGACGAAAAATTACCAGGTCTACCTCAGACCCTTTGACCGTCTCAAGGAAGCGGTTCTCAGAAGGCCCTGCCATGATCTGGTGGAAGCCCTAACGGATGTCTCCTTCGAAGTCCCCGAAGGCGGAACCCTGGGAATCATCGGCGAAAATGGTGCCGGAAAATCGACCCTGCTGAAAATACTGGCCGGCACCGCCCGTCAGACCTTCGGCCAAATGGTCAAACGGGGCCGGATGGCGGCCCTTCTGGAGCTGGGGTCGGGTTTTCACCCCGAGTTCAGCGGTCGGCAGAACATCTATCTGAACGCCGCGCTTCTGGGATTGAAAGAAAAAGAGATTCGGGAACGGGAAGAGGCGATTATCGCATTTTCCGAATTGGAACAGGCCATCGACCGGCCGGTCAAAACCTACTCGTCGGGAATGTATGTGCGCCTGGCATTTTCCATCGCAACCAGTGTGGACCCCGAGATTCTGATCATTGATGAGGCCCTCAGCGTCGGGGATCAGCGGTTTCAGCAAAAATGCGTGGACCGTATGATGAATTTCAGAAAGGCCAATAAGACGCTCATCATCTGTACTCACAGTATGTACATGATCAACGAATTGTGTTCCCATGCCATCTGGCTGAAAAACGGGCATATGTGCCGCTACGGAAAAACATCTTCCGTGGTATCCGCCTATCTGGCCTATCTTGAAGCAGATCCTGAAACCCTTTCTCCCGCCCCTGCGGCACCGGCGCAGTTACAGATGCCCGATGTCCTGATCGAGGAGGTACGCCTTCTGGATGAAGAAAAAAAATCCGTGATCTCTATCCGCCAGTTCGAGACTGTTGTTGTCCAGGTGAAGACCCGGCGGATCGGCCCGCCCATCAAGGGCCATTTGGCCATCGGTTTCGGTTTCGCAGACGGCACCCAGGTTTTCGAAACCACCACCAAAATATCCGGCCTGAACCCCATCCTTTTTTCAGGCCGGCAACGGATGGAACTGGTGATCCCATCCATTCCCATACTGGGGGGGAATTATCGGGTCCGGGTCCGGGTGGGTGATGAGTACGCCCTGAGGGCAATCCACCAGATGAGCCATGGCCCCATTGAAATTGAAAGCGAGCACCCTGAAATCGGCATGGTGTGGATGCCCCATTCCTGGAATATTCCGGATGGGGAAGGAAGTTTTTCTTGATTTGAAAACCCTCGCCATTATCGTCAATTACAGGAGTTACGCACTTACGCTACAGGCCGTGCAGTCCGTTCTGGCATCGGAATCTCTGGGATCGGTCAGCGTTGCGGTGGTGGACAACAGTGCATTGACCGAAGAGGCCGAGATGCTTCGATCCAATTTGCCGCCATCCGTCAGCCTTCGGGTTAACGACCGGAATATGGGGTTCGGGTTTGGTTGCAACCAGGCCTTCCGGGAATTTTCGGGCGACGCAATTCTCCTCATGAACCCGGATGCCCGATTGCTCCCGGGCTGCTTGAAGCAATTGCAGAAAACCCTTTTTCTGGACCCGGATGTTGCTGCGGTCTCCCCACAGGTTTTCTGGGATGACGATCAGAATTTCTACCTGCCGCTGCCATACCCCATATCCCTTTATGAATTCCGGTCCCTGTTGGCTTCCCGGGGTTCAAGGTCTTTGGTCAATCGGTTTATCGGTTTTCTGTGGCGAAAAAAATCCATCAAGTTGTGGCAATCCGAAAAACCTTTTAAGGTCAGCAATCTTTCAGGCGGTCTGGTACTGCTGGATCGAAGGGCTGTGTTAGAGGCCGGGGGGCTTTTCGATCCCGGGTTTTTTCTCTATTTTGAAGACACGGATTTAGTTCTGCGGCTCACGGATAAAGGGTACCGACTTCTGATTGAACCAAAGGCCAAAGCCATTCATTATCATGATCAATGCGGTCGGGATGAGTTGCCGGAGAAAAGAAGACTCATGGCTGAATCTTATGCGTTTTTTTTACAAAAACACGGAAAGGTCTGGAAACGCAGGATGAAAAAAGCACTTGAGCGATTCCCGGGCCCCGCCTACAGTGAAAACGGGTCGAATGTCCCGGTTTTCAGAAGCCCTTTTTCCTTGAATGTTCCGCCGCATCTCAGGGAGGGCTGGTTGTTTGAATGGAGTCCCAATCCTGATCTTGTGCCGGCGGTCGGGCGGTTCGGTTCCGGTTCAAAAATGGACTTTCCCGAAACCTGCTGGGAATTGCTTTCTCCGGGGCGATATTTCGGGCGATTGGGGGGGATAAATGGGTTCGGCACGCCGTTTGACCGGGTGAGCTTTGTAAAAAACCATAAAGAAACCCATGGGAAGGATATGCCATGCAGACCGAAGAAAAACTGATCCCCTTCCATCCCACTGATCCCACGGGTTGCCGGGTGCTGGTGCTGGCCCCACACCCTGACGACGAAACCTTCGGCTGCGGCGGCACCCTGGCCCTTCATGCCGGGGCGGGAGATGCCGTCAAGGTGGTTTTCCTCACCAACGGGGCTGAAGGGGATTCTTCCGGTGAGATGGAAAAAAGCCGTTATGTAGCCCTGCGGCAGGAAGAAGCAAAAATAGCCTGCGGGTCCATTGGTGTGACCGACCTGGAATTCTGGTCCTACGGGGACCGATCTCTCAGCGGCGCCCGGGGAGCCCTGTTACGCATGGTGGATCTGCTCAGAGATTACCGCCCTCAACGGGTCTACGTCCCTTCGCCCCAGGAGTTTCACCCGGACCACCGTGCCGCCTGTTTTCTGTTATGTGATGCCCTTGGAGAGGCCGGGCCCAGTCTGGATGTCGCCTTTTATGAAATAAACCAGCCCATTCGGGTGAACACCCTGGTGGACATTACACCGGTTCTGAGCCGGAAATATCTCGCCATTGACAGTTATCAAAGCCAGCTAAGGGAGCAACCCTACAAGGATGTCATCGTGGGGTTGAACCGGTATCGCAGTATGACTCTGCCGGAGGGTATCACCCACGCCGAGGGATTTTTATTGTATCCTGATAGTCTGATCCAAAAAATCGGGCCCCTTTCCATTCCGTTTCAGGGGGTCCACCGCCTGGCGCCGGACCCGGGGGAATCGGGTCCTTTGGTGTCGGTTATTGTTCGAACAAAAAATCGGCCTCACCTGCTGGCGGGCGCCATAAAATCCATTGCGGATCAGACCTATGCCAACCTGGAAATTGTGGTGGTGAACGACGGGGGGAAACCCGTTCAGGATGTGGCTGAATCCCTTTCAGGGGGTATCCCGGTTCGGTACGTGCACCATAAAGAGTGCGCGGGAAGGGCTTCAGCCGCCAACAGCGGGTTAAAGGTCGCAAAGGGAAAATATATTAATTTTTTAGATGATGACGATGTGTTTTATCCTCAGCATGTGGCGTGCCTGGTAAATCACCTTGAATTGACCCGTGAAAAGGTGGTCTACAGCAATGTCCTGAATGTCTATTTTTCAGGCCCGCCGGAAACCCCCGGGAACCGGGGTAAAGAAGAGGTGGTCTTTAACTTTGATTTTGATCCCGACAGGCTTTTATTTGAAAACTATATTCCGATCATGAGTGTTTTGTTTTCCAGGGAGATCCTTGAGCAGGTAACGGGTTTTTCAGAAGCGTTGACCCTTTTTGAGGATTGGGATTTCTGGATGCGGGCATCCCGGCATTTTCCATTCCACCACGTGGACCGGACCACCGCCGAATATCGATTTTATGGCACAACCGGCATGGCAACCGCCCATCGAATGAAATATCAGTATGACCAGGCCAGAGAAATTCTCTTTGACCGAGCCCTGCCCCACATGGACGGCCGGGCTTGGGCCAGCTTTCAAAAAGGGGTTTCGGCTCGGCGCAAACGGCCGGCAATCGGACCTGATGCCCACCATTCTGAAAATGACCCCGGTGAAGCCCGTGATGACCCTCCCAATGTCTTGAATTTTGATGAAAAGCTTCAGCATAATACGGCGGAAATGGCGAGGCAGCAACAGACGGAACAGCTGTTACGCCGCAAAGTTTCTGACCTGGAGCGCCGAACCCGATCTCTTCCACTGCCAACCATTCAGAAAAAACCGGCGACCCGCATTCGGCGGATGATCGCAGGCATTCTCAGAAAAGGGAGAGGTTTTTGCTGTCATCCGGCTGAAAAAGGGGTTGACAGATAAAAGTCCGCATGTTAGAGATCACATGCAGTGGGTGCTCTCTTCGGCAATCGCGGCTTAAAATGCCTGACCGGCCCTGTTTTGAAAACGGGTTAAATCATAAGATGCCGCTTGAGGGTGGGGGTTGCTTGGAAGTTTCGAAGAACGGGTTTTGGGTATGGTTCTTCAAGCTTTGATTTAAGGTTACCCTCTAAAGTTCGAATTGTCTTTGATAACCCGACAGAAAAAATATGATTGCGAAATTTATTTATTAACTGAAAAAAACTTGACAAAGCGATTCTCTTCTATATAATGAGTTCCACCCAGGGTCGTTGAGTGTGCCGTGGAGGACTTTTTTGGATAGAAAAACAGGTAATGTTTTGGAAGAATGACGAAATTTTAGTTAAAAGGAGGTGGTGGTCTCGATTCAGGTGATGACGCGTTGGGTTGTTTTGGGTGTTAATAATTTTTTAGGGAAGTCAAACTAAAATTAAGGAGGAATAAGTATGAAAAAGTTTTTTATAGCCCTTTCGGTTCTGGCGGCACTGATGTTGAGCGTGGTTCCGTCCCAGGCCTTGGT
>CAYPQJ010000022.1:0-32941 GCA_964412835.1 uncultured Desulfobacteraceae bacterium
CTGGCGACCCCGGCCCGGCGGGTGACCACCGCGTAATTGGCTTTGGCTGTGCCCAGCGCACTGAGAGGGACGTGGCGGGTCAGGGGGGGGGACGCGCTTTAGGCGAAAACGGTGGGACCATCGTCGTCATCGCCAATTCGCCGGAAGGTCAGGTGCCCCATTATCTGGTAGGCCGTTTTGGTCAAGACTATGGAGGACGTTTGTACCCTGTTGCCGCCGTCCCTTCCCACATCAAAATTATCATCCAATCTCCGCAATGGGACAAAACCGTTGCGGACTGGTTTTCCAATCCTGAATCTATCACGTTTACGCGAAGTTGGGCTGAAACGCTGGATATATTAGAGAAAAAATTCGGGCCCGGCACCAAGACCGCTGTCATACCCCAAGCCACAATGATCTATTACACACCCTCTGGAGCTTCCAGGAAATGAAAACTGAGATAAAAAAATCGTTAGCGACAATCGTTGGACCGGAAAACTTCAGCGATCAAATTATAGACTTGGTCTCATATTCAAGCGGCGCAACAGCCCACCGCCATCGACCAGAGGCCGCGGTCTGGGTGAATAGCGCGGACCAGGTCTCTGATGTGCTCACTTTCTGCAACCGCGAGAAGATTCCCGTGACCCCGCGGGGCGCAGGCACCAGCATGGCCGGCCTGTGCGTGCCGGCCAAGGGCGGCTTGGTCATGGACCTTTGCCGAATGAACAAAATCCTCGACATATGCATAGGGGACCGAGTGACAGTGGTCCAGCCGGGAGTGGTCTATGCCGATCTGGAAAGAGCGCTGGCGCCCCATGGCTTTTTCTTTCCTCCGGATCCCGCTTCAGGGAGGGTTGCCACGATCGGTGGGAACGTGGCGACGAATGCCGGCGGCATGAAGGGGGCAAAGTACGGGGTTACCAGAGACTATGTTCTTGGGCTGGAGGCGGTGCTGGCCGACGGCCGGAAGTTAAAAACCGGCACCAGGTGCATGAAGTCTTCTTCGGGTTTTGACCTGACGCGGCTTTTTGTGGGTTCGGAAGGCATGCTGGGCGTTATTACCGAGATCATTTTAAAAATCAACCCAAAGCCGCGCTACACCGGAACGGTCAGAGCGGCATTCGCCAGTCTGGAGTCCGCGGGACAGGCCGTGTCTAGAACCATGTGTTCGGGTATTATCCCCAGCGTACTCGAGATCATCGATAGAAATACGCTGACTGCAATCAACCAGAACACCGACCTGCGGCTGCCGGAAGCGGCAGCGATTCTCCTGGCCGAAGCTGATGGCTTCACAGAGGCGGAAACAAAGGCGCAATTGGAGCAAATTATCGCTATTTTCAAAGAGCACGGCGCATCGGATGTTCAGATGGCCAAAGGACCCGAAGAGGCCGAGGCCTTGTGGTTGGCGAGAAAATCCGCCGGCGGAGTCCTTTTCAGACTCAATATTGCCTTTGAGGTGGAAGACCTGGCCGTTCCCTTGTCCAAGGTCGCGGAGGTTTTGAAATTTATCTCTGATCTGGGTGAAAAATACGGGTTGCGCATTCCAACCGTTGGGCATGCCGGCGACGGCAATCTGCATCCGGGCATTAGTTATGATCCAACCGACCCTGAAGAAGTGAACAGACTACATCTGGCTACGAGTGAACTGCTCACAAGGGTCACCGAATTGGGAGGCACTCTGACCGGCGAGCACGGGATCGGTCTGGCCAAGGCGCCCTTCATGGCGCTGGAACACGGAGACGTTTCCCTTGATATAATGCGGGGCTTGAAACACTTTTTCGATCCCAACAACATTCTGAATCCGGGTAAAATGGGGCTTTAGGCCATTATTGCTTTTATGAAACCGTTTCTACAGCTTCACTGATTCTATCTTTTGTCAAAATGATTCCATATTCTGCGATGCGATTCTCCAACTGTTTGATAAAATGACGGCCGAGGGTGCTGAGCTGAACCACCGGAATTACTGGACCAACCTGGCCTGAATGGATATACTTGGTTCATTAATTTTTCAAAATTGGAGAGGGTGCGATGATTATCAACATATCCGAAGCGAAAACAAACCTTTCTAAGCTGATTGATATGGCATATCACGGCGAAGAGGTAATCATCGCCAAGAACAATCTTCCGCTTGTTGAATTGGTGCCTCATAAGCCCAAGGAAAAGCGTAAACTTGGCCTGCTGGCTGGGCAAATAAAAATTCCTGATGATTTTATGGAAGAGGATGCTGAAATCAACGCGATGTTCTATGGGGAACATCCGTGAAAATTCTGATTGATACCCATTTTTTCTGATGGATCCTGATGTCCGATGATTCCAAATTCCTGGAATATGGCTGCAAAATTGTTTAATCCATATCTATCTTTCCCGGAAAAATCCAAGAACCTCAACCGATAAATTAAGGAGTTATAAAATTGAAAATTGGACCGGACTGCGTTCCCTGCATACTCAAGATGTGTTTGGGCTTTATTCGTAAATCAGGACTAGGTGATTCCGATGTAAACACTTTGTTCAACGAGGTTCTTCAGATGCCCACCCTAAGCGGAAAAAACTGGGATGTTACCAGCGCCACCGTTGTGGAACAAGTCATGAGGAAAATCTATAAAGTGCTGGGTAACGAGGATCCCCTTAAAAAGCAAAAATCGAAATTGAACCGGTATCTCATGGACCGCTATGAAATCTTCGAAGGAATGGTGCGGGATGCGAAAGACCCCCTTGAGGCCGCTGTCAAGCTGGCCATCTTGGGAAACGCCATTGACGTCATGATTTCCCTTGATTTTCAGAAACTTGCGACAATCGTAAAAGAAAAGATGGAACAACCTCTTCCCGAAAAAAGTTTTGAAACATTCAAGGCGCAGGTTGGAAATACACACCGTCTGGTGTATTTCGGGGATAATGCGGGGGAGATTGTGCTGGACAAATTGCTGATCTCGACCCTGAAAAAATTGTATGACCTTGAAATTGTATTTGTGGTACGGAGCCTGCCCACCCTTAATGATGTGACCCTGATAGAAGCCCGGGATATAAAGATGGACGAAGTGGTCCCGGTGCTACCCAACGGCATTGACGGCCCGTTTCCCGGGACCCAAGTGCCCCGATGTTCCCCGGAAGTTCAAGCACTTTACAAACAGGCCGATCTGATCATTTCAAAGGGCGGCGGCAATTTTGACAGCCTTGAGGAAGACAAGGACGTCTATGGACAGAAAATCAGCTTCCTTTTGCTTTCCAAATGCTATCTCTACATGAATCTTCTGAATACACCTCTGGAGGGGCTCATCCTGGCGAATTACTACGATTCCAATTGGTCTTAGCCGGACGGCAGCGGGTGCCTGAATTACCTACGTGCAACCCTCTGACAAGGCTGATCATGTCATCCAGGGCTTTAAGCCGCTCAGAAAGCGTCATCTTTGCGGTTTGCCGACGCTGCAACCGTTCAACGCCTTCATATGTCGCATACTTCCAGGGATCTTCACCCTTCTGTCGGCTTTTCATTCCGAGCCCTTTCGAGATATTCAATGTCAACCAAATCCTTGGGACGTGCCGCTATCTCCTTCATCCTCAAAAGGCAATCCAGTCCAACAAACGGAACTTGCGGTCCACCTTCAATTTCCATCCACTTTGCCTTCGCATACTCATCCGCAAAATCAAAGGGGCATTTTACAAATATATCAACGAGCATCCCGTTAGCCTCGGATGGATTCCAAAGCGGGAATACCATCATGTTTTTTTCTTTAATCCAGCCTTCGCGCGTTTGAGCATTCGCGAACTGTTCGTTTGTCACTGGAAGACGCGGTTTGTAGCCGACCTTTTCCAGCGCATTTAAACCGCGAAGCAGATTATCACGTTCCAGATCTATCACCAAATCAATATCCATGGTCAAACGTAGATAGCCATGTGCAATTACCGCCAGGCCTCCCGCCACAACATAGCGGACATGGGCATTGTTCAGCACCTCGACAATTTGTTGAACTTCATTTTTCATAGCCTTCCGGCACTTGAAAAAAATCTTATTAGGGTATCATAACAACGCAAAGGAACGTATTTAATATCACAATACAAATACCAAGGCAATATGTTTTCATAAATTCGTCAAGATATATTGAGGAAGTGGAAAATGAGACTATATTGATTGGATGCAATGATTATCAACGTATCCGATACAAAAGCAAAAATCGAAATTAAACCGGTATCTCATGGACCGCTATGAAATCTTCGAAGGAATGGTACGGAAAATCAGCTTCCTTTTGCTTTCCAAATGCTATCTCTACATGAATCTTCTGAATACACCCCTGGAAGGATCCATCCTGGCGAATTACTACGATTCCAATTGGTCTTAACCGGACGGCAGCGGGTGTTTGATGAATAACCTACGTGAAATCTTATGAACACGGAAGTGGCGGCAGTCCTCCTCATTACCGAAACTCTAGCAACTCTGGGCGCCCTCTTCTTTCAAAATATCCCCCACGCCACCAATAATATAGGTTGGTCGGTAAGCGTATTTCACAAGATCCTCTTTGGTTGTCACGCCGCTCAAAACCAGGACCGTGTCCACTTCCGCGTTGATTCCGGCGATGATATCCGTTTCCATCTGGTCTCCGATGAAAACGGTGTCCTCACGCCCGCAACTCAAACACCTGAGCGCATGCCGGATCATCAAGGGGTTGGGTTTCCCCATGAAGAAAGCCTTTCTGCCGGTGGCGTATTCGATGGGCGCAATGGTTGAGCCGCATCCCGGTATGGGACCCGCATCCGTTGGGCACAAAAGATCCGGGTTGGTGCCCACCAGTTTGGCCCCGTTCAGCACCAGCCTGATGGCCTGTTGAATCTTTTCAAATGAATAGGAGCGGGTTTCGCCCACCACCACATAATCGGGCGCAACGTCATCTAAGTGATAACCCGCCTCGTAGAGGGCATTGGTCAGGCCTGCATCTCCAATAACATAGGCGGTACCACCGGGTTTTTGTGTGGCAAGAAACCGGGCCGTTGCCAATGCGGTGGTGTAGAAGAACATGGAATCAACGGTAATCCCCAGACGTTGAACCTTTTGCTGCAATTCATGCCGTGACTTCTGGCTGTTGTTGGTCAGGAAAAGGAATTCTTTCTTCTCCGCCATCATCCATTCCACAAATTCGCCCGCACCGGGCAGAAGTTCGTTTCCGTGATAGATGACCCCGTCCATATCGCAGATAAAACCTTTTTTGCACTGCAACGTCTCCATTATCTCTCTCCTTCGGGTACAATGTCATTTTCAATAATTTTCTTTGCGGTATCGTACTGTGATTCACTCACGGTGAGGGAACCGTCTTCCCTGGTAAAGGGCGGATCATCAATGGTGTAAATCCGTTCAGAAAGGGTTGACTGATTTGCTATTCTTTCCGGCACTTCCGGAACAACATCGATGGCCTTTTGCACCTCATCCGGAAATTTTCCCGGATCAGCGGTCTCATAAATCACCGCCAGGCGTTCGTGTCTTCCCCCAAGATACGTATCTAGTGCCCGCCACCCGACGGCACCGTGGGGTTCCATCTTAATACCGTATTGTTCGTAAACCTCGCGAATAGCGACGTAATGATCGGGATTGGATACGCTGATCGACCAGAAGTCCTTACGCATGGCACGAAGATCCGGCGGCGAATCCATAACCCCCTCCCGGATTACTTTTCCTGTCTCGTCCCGTTCATCGTAAACATGCCCACCGTAGAGATCGATGAGCCTGGCAAAATTACTGGGATTGGAGACAATCATGGCCGAAGAAGGGGATTTCCGTGAAGGTTTTACCACGTAGGCATCGGTGTTCAAGAATTCCGGGAATTCATCATTTTCGTTCACACCGCATACGATCCGTTCAATGGGAAGACCCATTTCCCGGGCTACCACCGTGCCCATCATATCACCGAAATTTCCTGATGGGACGCTTGCAATCATGGGTTGGTCATATTCCGCCACTCGGGAATAAGCGAAAAATGGGTAAACCGCCTGTGGCAGAAGCCGGCCGACGCTGATGCTGTTGGCGGAGGTAAAGCGATCCGCATCATCAAAAAGATCTTTCGCAAACTGCTTATCCCCCAAAAAACGTTTGGCCAGGGCCTGGCACACATCAAAATCCCCATTCACCTCAAAGGCATATATATTATCGCCCAGGGTGGTCATCTGACGCCGCTGACGTTCCGTAATGGATCCTTTTGGAAAAAATACGATGTTTTCAACACGTTGCAGACCATGAAGCGCATCGGCCACGGCCCCCCCCGTATCACCGCTGGTGGCGACAGCGACAATGCGCTTTTTGCCGGATTGTTGCAGAAAATAATTGAGCATTCGTCCGAAAAACCGTGCCGCATAATCCTTGAAAGAATAGGTAGGGCCTTGAGTGAGCCACATAATGTGGGTTTTCCCGGTCAGGTGTTGTATGGTGGTGGGAATAATGCTGTCATCATAGGCATCGTCCAGCATGGCTTTGAGGTCTTTTTCATTTATCTCGGCGCCCAGAAAAGGGTTCAAAACCTCAAAGGCTATTCGCGCATAAGACATGCCCTTCATGGACTTCAGGCTCCCCTGGGACAACCTGGGGATGTCGTCTCTGGAGATCATGTAAAGGCCGTAGTTGGAAGCCAGACCGTTCATGAGGGCCGTTTCGAAATTCACGCGCTCTGCTTTGTTGTTGGTGCTGTGGTAAAAAATGGTTTTCAAAATAAAACTCCTAATTTTTTTGGGTAAATCCGCACTTTCGCATCAGCCGCTGGAAACTGCTTCGGTGCATGCCTATTTCCCTAGCACACTGGGAGATATTCCAACCGTTTCTTTCCAGCAGTGTTTTCACATAAGTTTTCTCAAATTCATCAATCACACCTTTTTTGGCTTTCCTGAAATCCGGCAATGATGCGGAATCTTTCATGGCCAATTCGGGCACACTAAAATCCGTTTCCCGATGCACCCCTCCGATTTCCCGGGGTAAATCATTGACGGTAATCACATTCCCTTTGGCGGTAATGGCCATATTTTCCATCACATTCTTCAACTCACGGATATTGCCGGGCCAGTCATGGTCAAGCATCAAACTCAACACCTCATTGGACACCTCTCTAATATCCCTGCCGATCTTTTTGTTCAAAATTTCAACAAAATACTGAATCAGGGGGAAGATGTCCTCCTTTCGTTCTCGGAGGGAAGACAGGTACACCGGAACCACATTGAGCCGATAATAAAGATCTTCTCTGAACTTTTCCTCCGCCACCAGGCGCTTGAGATCCCGGTTGGTGGCGGCAACAATACGCACATCGGTTTTAAGATATTTATCTCCACCCACGCGCCGAAAAGTCCGGGTCTCGAGAACCCTCAAAATCTTGGACTGAAGAATCAAAGGCATCTCCCCCATTTCGTCCAGAAAAACAGTCCCCTCGTCCGCAACCTCAAAGAGCCCTTTTTTAAGCCCGACCGCCCCGGTAAAGGCCCCCCTTTCATGCCCGAACAGTTCGCTCTCCAGCAGGGTTTCGGGCAACGACGTACAGTCAATGGTCACAAAGGGTTTTTTCCCGCGCGCGCTTTTTTTATGGATGCGCGAAGCAATCAATTCCTTACCGGTCCCGGTTTCGCCGTATATGATCACCGTAGCGGGCGTTGCCGCGATCTGATCCACGAACTCAAGGAGCTCGAGCATTTTCCGACTTCGGGTGATGAGCTCACCTTGTTGAGACCGCTCCACCTGTCCTTCAAGAAGCCCGATATGATCCCTGAGCCCCACAATTTTGCTGGACTTTTTAATCACCAGTTCAATATCTTCCACATCAAAGGGCTTGGTGAGATAATCGTAGGCGCCCAGCTTTATGGCCTTTACGGCACTGTTGATATCCCCGTAAGCGGTAATAATGATAATGATGGATTCCACATCAATCTTCTTGATCTCTTCCAGCACCGCCAAGCCGTGGATATCCGGAAGGCTCAGATCCAACAGAATCACATCCATGTGTTTCTGCATCAGCTGATTGATGCCTTCTTTACCATATTGAGCCGTATGTACATCAAATCCGTCGCGGGCCAGGGACTGTCCCAGGTATTTTCGAATGTTCTCTTCATCATCAATGATCAAAACGCTCATGGGAGTGTTCATGGCCCTACCCCTCACCGTCCGCAATGGGCAGATAGATGCTTACTATTGTCCCTTGCCCTGAGACGCTCGTCAATTCCATTCGCCCGCCATGTTGCTCAATATGTTTGCGGCAAATGGAAAGCCCTAACCCCGTTCCCCCTTCCCGGGTGGTGTGAAAGGGCTTGAACGCCAGCGTTTGAAGGGCTTCATCCATGCCGATCCCCGTATCCGCAATGGAGATCAGCAATTCTTCAGACACGGCTTCTCCGGACTCCGGGCAAACGAGCTTGGCGGCAATATGGATCTCCCCTTTTTCGGAAATGGCTTGAATGGCATTCAGCATGACATTCAAAAACACCTCATACAATCGTTCCCGATCCACAACAATGGCGTGACTTCCCCTGCAAAACGTTTTTTCAATGGAAATATGGTGCAGATCCAGTTGTCCGGATAGGTGGAATAAAACATCGTCAAAAATATCACCGACAATGCCGATCATGCATTTCTTCAACCGGATTCCATTCTTTTTTTCCCTTAAGAACGAACGAACCGTATATTGAATCCGGTTTAAATCCTTCATGACGCTGTCCACCACCTGGATGTTTTCCGGTTTCTTCAGGCCGCAGTAAAGGGTTGCCAACCCCAGCTTGATCCCCGTAAGCGGATTGTTGATCTCATGGGCCAGGGAATAGGCCATATCAGCCAGTGAGGAAAGCTTTGCAGCCTTGAGCACTTCCTTTTCCAGCTCCTTTTGCGGGGTCACGTCGTGAATCAAGCTCATGACGTGGGTGATTTCTTTGTTGGGATCAAAAACCGGGATGGAGATGGCCAGCAGATAACGCAATTTTCCGGTCGGAGAATAATAGGGGAATTCATGGTAGGGGCTTTTTTTTCCGCTTTCAAGGGTTTTTCTTAACCGGGCCTGAATGGCGTACCGATGGGTCGCATCAAAATCCGGTAAAAACTCCATGGGTGACTTTCCAAGTACATCCTCCTTTGGAATGTCAAAAATGACCTCAAACACGGCGTTGACGAAAATCACTTTGAGGTGCCGATCATGCAGTATCACAGCGGAATTGATACTCTGGACCACGCTGAAAAAAACCTGATCGTCCAGAACCGTTAAATCTTCCACTGTTAATCCTCAACCTGAGCTTTTTGATTTCTTCATTTAAACGCCTTTTGGGGCCTCCACCTCATTCAAAAGGTTCCCATGTTTTTCAGAACATGCCGGGGCAGGAACGCCTATGGGATTGAAATACTTCAAATAGCGTCGGGTCAGGTCCTGGTAAATGAAAAGGCCATTCTTGATCTGCTTCAATTGAGCAGGGCTCATCTCCTTCACCAACTGGGCTGGAGATCCCACAACCACACTGCGGGACGGAATTTCCGTTTTAAACGGCACAAAGCTCCCGGCACCCACCATACATTCCGGATTGATTTTGACCCCATCAGAAACAATAGCGCCCATCCCCACCAAAACGTACGAACTGATCTCACATCCGTGCAGAATAACGCCATGCCCAATGTGTACGTTCGGGTGAAGGATAACGGCGGTATTGGGGAAGGTATGAAGTACACAGTTTTCTTGAACATTAGATCCTTTTCCGATCCTGATGGAGCCGATATCGCCCCTCAGCACGGCACCGCCACCCACGTAACATCCCACATCCACTTTCACATCGCCGATCAGTACGGCATCGGGACGCACAAAGGCTTTGGGATCGACCAACGGAGTTCTATTTTCAAATTCATAAAAGGGCACTTTTTCCATCATTAAATCTTGGTTTTTTTGCGAATGTTGCTAAAATCGTACCCGCATTTCTATCATGCGCTTCATTTCCTTTCAAGAACTTCCACAACCCCCACATGGCCGTTGGTGCTGTTCTTAATCGATCCGTATGATTTTTACGCGATGCCCCACCCAATCTCCGGGAAGGTATAACCTGCCACAGTTCCCGTTGCTGGCAACTTTCTTATCCAGTAAGGCTTTACCATAAACTTCGAATTTAACAGAACAATCCGACTGCTCGACGTTGGAATATCTTTCCTTTTCCATTTGATGAATCTGGTTCTCCATCTCTCTCTCCACGGCGCATACCCGAACCACCAAAATGCTGATTCCGATTACGGCGCTTTTCCCGAATAACTTAAAAAAACTCGGCTTGAAATTATTCGATTATTCTATCTCTTTAAAATTGTCCCACTCGCCTTTGTAATGTCTTGAATTTCTGTCTTGCGCTCAGGCATCAGGTTTCCTTCATCGTCCCAACCCTTAAGATGGTAGTAACGGTCCAGAGCCTTTTGAAACTCTTCACGATCGATCTTGTGACCCTTGGTATGGCCCGAGGGCATGGGATCTTCAAAATATCGGCGTGGCAGGGTGTCGTCGGCCTTGGTGATCCCTTCACGCTGGTTTATCAACCGTTCCAGATCAATTACCCTGCCACCAATTTCACTTAGTTGCTCAGGACTCAGGATCAGCCCAACGGCCAGCCTCATCATCTCGGAAAAGTGTTTATAACCCAAAAGCTTCGGGCTGTTCCAACCATGGCATACAAACCGGCAGATGCCCAGGCAATCACAAACCGCGTATATTGTCTCGCTGAATTCAACCACCTTTTCCTTGGTTTCGTAAACGGTCGGATCTTCCACGGTGGAAACCCCATACACCTTTTCACGCAGCTCTTCGGAAAGCCGAAGGATATCCAGGGTGGGTCTGTTGCGCAGATGGTCCGCACCCCTGGAAGAAACCGCGACCCCCAGGGCAAAGCTCTTGATGTATCGGGGGTCATGCGGATCGGACTGCGGCAGATTCTTCACTGATATGAGGTAATCGGCGGCCTCCGGTGGAAGTTTCCCAAGTGAAATCGCCTGGCTTGAATCCGCCAGCACATCTCCGAACCCCCGTCTTTGTGAGATGTCAACGAGAAGTCGGCGCACACGTTTGATGTCACCCCATTCAAGGGGGCCTTCGGTCAGTTCGTCGCCGATAATACCCCGCTGGTAAAGTTCCATGGCCCATGGGATAAGGGTGCCGGCCGATGAGGTGTCTATTCCCAGGTCATTACAAAGGTTGTTGAGTTTGATAATTTCCGCCAGATCGTCGATGCCGGCATTGGCGCCAAGCAGGGCAAAGCTCACAAAATCAGGACCTTCGCCGCCATACTTGTTCACATGACGACAATGAACGGAACACTCTGAACAGGCGGTCATGCCTTCGATATGCTGATCCAGTTCAGACGCATTCAACTTTGAAGACCATTGGTTCAGCTGAGAGTTCTTGGTCCGCAGGGCGCCGAGCTTGTTCGCGGGTTCGTATAACAGCGCCGTCCCCACTTTTCCGTAGATCTTGATAATTTTAGAGGCGTGAAGATATTGCGTGAGTTCTTTCCTGAGAGCAGTGAGGGCGGGACGGTCTGCGATTTCCAGGGGAACATCCCCAGCTGCGGTAACCGCCTTCAGGTTCTTGGACCCCATCACCGCACCCATCCCGCAACGGCCGGCCGCATTTTTTTTTGCGTTCATCACGGTAGCAAAGCGAACCAGGTTTTCACCTGCCGGACCGATCACCGCAGACCGGACCCCTTTACCCAGGTCCTGCTCCAGGGCACTCTGGGTATCAGGGACATTGAGGCCCCAGTAACAATCGGCATCACAGATTTCAACCGAACCGTTTGAGAGGAAAAGATAAACCGGACTATCAGCTCGACCCGTGATCACCAACCGGTCAAAGCCCGATTTTTTCATTGCGGCGGGGAAAAACCCGCCCATGTTGGAATCCCCGAGAATGCCCGATTCCGGGGATTTCGCGGAGATGCTCATTCTTCCCGAATTGGGAACCGGATATCCGGTCAAAAGCCCGGTCCCGAAGATCAGGATGTTTTCAGACCCCAAGGGGTCGGCGCCCTCCGGCAACATCCTGTAGAGGTAGGCCATGTTTGCGCCTCGGCCCCCAAGCAAATCGCGGACAAGTCTTTGGGGAGTATCCACGACATTGACGGTGCTCGTGGACAGATCGACGAAAGCCGTCTTGCCAACGATTGTTTCCATAACGAACCTGAGTCCTATTTTAACCGCCGGCCGGAATCATGTGCAGGTCAACATGGTCGCCGCCATGGAGTCTGAATTCACGTGCTCTTGCAGGAGGTATGACTTTCCCGTTAACCATGACCAGTAGTGCCCCCTCGGAATCGGTCAACTTAATGCTCAGTCGATCCGTCAATTCGCCGAGGGTGACCGTGGCGTCCGGAATATCACCAGGAAAATCAACTTCCATATCCCTCGCACCGAAGTCACGGCACATGGGTTCTCCAAGTGTCACCTGTATTAACATTATTACATAAGGTGGATATCTTTATTTCCGTTTCAGCACTTCCACCACGCCCACATCCCCGTTGATGCGGACGATATCGCCGTCATTGATGGAATTGGTGGCATTCCACGTACCCACCACTGCTGGAATGTTGTACTCACGGGCAGCAATGGCCGCATGGGTGAGCATCCCGCCCGTATCCGTCACCACACCGCCGATTTTCACAAACAGCGGCGTCCAGGCGGTTCCCGTGTAGGGGCACACCAGAATTTCGCCGGACTTGACCTTCTGGAAATCCTGATATTCCATGACCACCCGGGCCGGCCCTTCCACCATGCCCGGGGCCGCCGGAAATCCTTCCAGTCGCTCTTCCACTTCCTTCTCTCCCTTGGGATGCAGGATGTCGTCAATAATGCCGAACACCTTGATCCCAATGGGATCGGTCATTTTTTCCGGGATATTGCCGAAGGTAAGCGGCGCATCGGAATCCGCTTCTGCCATTTTGCAGTCGACCTTTCGCTCTTTCACCAGATTGGGGACCATGGCCCCGTAATGGTATTTGGCAATTTTTTCGTTGAGGGCCAAAGCTTCCATAATTTCAACCAGTTCATGAAAATTAAGGAAGTTCACGTCTTCAATACTTTCGATGAGTCCTCTCTTATAAAGCCGTTTGCCGCAGGCGATAACCGCGTTTCTCATGGCCGCCGTAGACCCCTGGTCAATATAAAATCCGTGATCCTCCTGAAAGGCGTAAACTCCCTGGGCTGCTTTGAGCAGATGCCGGAATTTCTCCCTGGCATCATCGTCGGGCAGACCGGCTGCAAATTTTTCAATGGCCTCGTCCCGTTCTTCCCTGATCTTCTTCTTGGATCCGGAAAAACTCCATCCGGAATCAATTCGCGCATAATAACTCTGAATGGTATCCAATACGGGAACCGGGTCTTCAACCCAGGTGGGCGTGGTGATATCCAGGTGGGCCGCCACAACACGATTGCCGTAGATGGAAAGAAAATTCTGAAATTTTGCAACCCAGGGACGTGCTTCGGGTTTGGCCACCAATGCATCCAGCAGATCCGCCGCCTCCGTATTCAGAATCAATTCTCTAATCCCACATTCTATTCCGAACTTGGCAAGCCGCCACAATTCTTCATCGGTCTGGGTGGCAATGCTTTCAAAACCTCGAAGCATGATCACAAAGTCTTTTTCTTCCAGGTCGTATTTTTTGCAGAAATCTTCAAAGGTGAAATAGACTGCGTCCGCCGGATACATCAGGGTAAAGTGGATTTCCCAGTTTCGCCGGTCTAACGCTTCAGCCCGTTTCAGGTGTTCACACAGATGCGGCAGAATTAGTTTATCCGTATCCACCCCATTTAAGGTATTCAGGTTTCTAATCACTTCCTGAATCAGTTTCTGATAGTATTCTTTCCAATTGTCGAGACAATATCCCACCAATTCCCCGAACTTGGGTTCCCGTTTGCCGATCTCTTCAGGATCATCAATCAACGCAAATCCGATGTAGACCCTGCCCTTGTATATCTTGACATGACCGCCCTTGGACGGGGGGAGCTGGGTTTCTTCCGCGGCCACATGATACCCCCAGGCATGATGGGACTGGATGGTGGTCATTCCCATGGGCGAAATGGCATAGGGCTGATGCAGGTCGTCCCTGAACCAGAAGATCGATTTGTCAAAATCCGTTTCCGGTCGCAATGTCCTTAAAGAACTGATGCTTCTATCTAGCATTTTTAAAGCCTCCTTTGTCTTGATTGAAAGGTGAAAAAAATCGCTCCCCTATTGACGGCGAACCGGGAACAGTTCCCATCCGGTCTTCTCCTGAAGGGTGCCCACAATTCCTTTGGGAGCAAAAAAAATGACCCCAATGGTAACACCCCCTAAGATAATCAGGTTGTAGCCTACAAATTCAGATAGGAATTGCTGCAGAAGAACAAAGATAATGGCCCCGAGAATAGGCCCTTCGATGGTCCCGATGCCCCCGATAATAACAATAAACAGAAGGTTGACGGTCCAGCCGATACCGAAGGCCTCAAACGGCTGGATGAATATGGCGTTGAGATACAACACCCCGGCTGCCAACCCCGTGACGAAAGCGCTCAGGAGGAAACAGATAAATTTACACCGAAAAATATTGACGCCCAGCGTCTCGGATGCCTTGTCGTCGTCCCGAATGGCCATCAAGGCCAGACCAAGATTTGACCTGAGCAGGAAAAAGACGAGGGCAACCGAGCTGATACATAAGATCATGCCCGCATAGTAAACGCCGGACATGCTGAGTTTGTAGGCAGGTTTAATAAACATACCCATGCCATATTTCACATACCCCCAGTTACTGAAACATATCCCCAGGGCTTCGGCAATAACCCACGTGCCGATGGCAAAATAGACTCCTTTCATTCGGAATACGGACATGGATATGAGCACCGCAAGGATCACGGACATGAACCCGCCAAAGAGAACGCTGAGGTAGATGGGAACCCCAAAATACACTGAGGATACCGCCAGGGTATATCCACCCAATCCGATAAACATCTGCTGTCCCAGAGAGACCATCCCTGAGTACCCCGCCAGGAGGTTCCACATGGAAGCCAGGGTCACATACAGACAAACGAGCAGCCCTACATTCACTACATATCGCGAAGTCCATAGGGGCAGGGTCACCAGGAATGCCAGGAGAACAACAATGAGAATCAGTCGGGTCCGATTGGCCAACATCTAAATGCTACCTCCCACCCAGGATGCCCTGGGGTCTTACGGTCAGAATAATGAGCAGAATAATGTAGCCACTCAGCAATTGAAAGCCGGGGCCGAGAATCCTTCCGCCGAACAATTGAGAAACACCCAGTACGAGCCCCCCCAGGAAAGTCCCGGGCAAGCTGCCCAAACCGCCGATGATGACCACCCCGAAGGCGATGATCAGGTACTGGGTGCCGGAATGAGGATAGAAGGTAAAAGTCATGCCCACGAGTACCCCTGAAATGGCGGCCGTGACAGCCGCAATCCCCATAGCATAAGCATAGACCTTCTTGGGGTTGATCCCCATAAGTTTGGCCGCTGTTTCGTTGTCCGCCGCAGCATTAATGGCCCATCCCATATAAGTCCGCTTCATAAACTGTTGAAGTGCCCCCAAGACGAGAGCTCCCGCGGCAAAGTTCACCAGGTAAATGAGGGGAATGTTAAACAGGCCGAACGCGTCCACGCTTTTGATGACCAGGGTCGTCTCCAGGGAACGAGCGTCAGGCGTAAAAACCAGCAATAGGGCATTTTGGATGATAATGGAAAGCCCGAAGGAGATCATGAGGAAAGGTTCCATTCCCCGCTGCATAACCCTGTTGAAAAGAAAGAGTTGAATAAGGTAGCCGATGAAGAACATGAGCGGGGCCACAAGAATCAGGGTAACCAGGGGATGCAGGCCCAGCACTTGAAGAAAGAGAAGGCTGAAATAACTTGACAGGATCATCAGATCGCCGTGGGCCAGGTTCACCTGCCGCATGATGCCAAAGACCATGGAAAGGCCGATGCCCACAACGCCGTAAAGCCCCCCCAATAAAATGCCATTGATCAATGGTTCCAGGTATTCAATCATGTTCTTTCACCACAATCTCCCCCGCTTGAAAACCACCCTGTACTGACCCTGTTCAAATACCAAAATAGGCTTTTCTTACGGTTTCCTCGGTAAGATATCTCGGGTTTCCTTTGAGTGTTACTTTCCCTTCCTGAAGAATATAGGCGAAGTCGGCAACCTTAAGGCTTCGCTTGACATCCTGCTCCACCAGGACCACTGACATTCCTTCCTGATTGATTTTCTTGACCGCCTTGTATAGCTCTTTGACCACCAGAGGGCTCAACCCCAGAGAGATCTCATCAAAAATGATGAATCGCGGCCGAGACATGAGGGCCCTGCCGATGGCCAGCATTTGCTGCTCCCCCCCACTCAGATCGGTTCCCTTCTGAGAAATCCTTGCCCTTAAGGACGGGAAAAATTCCAGGATGTTTTTCAGGGTTTCGAGGCTGTCCTTTCGTGCCTTGGGCGTATAAGAACCGATCATCAGGTTTTCTCGAACCGTCAAGCTGGAGAAAATCTTTCGGCCTTCAGGAACGAGAGACAGACCCAGGTCCACGATGAGGTGAGGTGAAAGGCCATCAATTCTTTTTCCATCAAAAAAGATACTTCCTGAACGACTCTCAAGAAGCCCGCATATGGATTTTAAGAGGGTGGATTTTCCAGCACCGTTGGCGCCAAGTACCGATACAATCCGGCCCCTATGGACTTCAAGGTTGACCTTGAACAGGGCCTGAAGTTCGCCATAATAAGCATCGACCTCTTTCAACTCGAGCACGGGCATGGCTAGTCCTCATCCCCCAAATAGATCCTCTGAACATCGGGCGAACTGAAGGCCTCGTCCGGTTTGCCAACAAAGAGTCTGCGACCAAAATTCATGACCAGCAGCCGATCAGGGCCTTTTGTCATGGCCATGATAATGTGCTCCACCCACAGAACCGTAACCCCTTCCTTGCGAACCCCGTGAATGATCCTCAGGAACGCCTCCACCTCTCCCTCGGTGAGGCCGCCTGCCACCTCGTCCACCAGCAGAACAACCGGGTCGGTCGCAAGCGCTTTTGCAAGTTCCAGGCGCTTACGATCCAAAAGGGGAAGCTTTCCCACCAGGGTTCCGGACTTTTCGGACAATCCGGTTTTCTCAAGAATCCCCTCACACCGTTTTTTCGATTCTTTATAAGATTTTCCGGCGCCGTAGATGGATCCCACCAGAAGATTTTCCAGGACAGTCATATTCAAAAAAGGCCTGGGAATCTGGTAGGTGCGCGCAATGCCCATGCGACATTTCTTGTGGGTCCGGGTTAAGGCGACATCCCTCCCATTGAAGACAACCTCCCCGGCGTCAGGCTTGATCTCACCGGAGATAAGATTGAACAGAGTGGTCTTTCCCGCACCATTGGGACCAATAATGCCCAATATCTCACCTTTTCTTACGTTAAAGCTGAGATCGTGAACGGCCCTCACCTTTCCGAAGGACTTGCTTAACTTATTGACCTTCAGTATATCCGGCATCTGAGGTTCCTCATGGTTAAAGGCGCCATAAGTACTGATGAGTGCTGGTTGACGCTCGAACAACATGAAAAAACACTCAACACTCGAAAAATGGGGAATGATTTAGAAAAGCCCTCCCTGAAAACTTCAGGGACGGCCTTTCATACGCCTTACCCAGGAATCGGGAAAAGCATTTTGCCGGTGGTCGGAATGTTGGGGGACTCCTTGTCATAGGTAATCTGAAGATCCCAGGGCCATTTTTTGCCCTTTATCCACTGCCCCCCCACCACCGGGGTTATGGCATAATTTTGTTTGTTGAATTTAATGGGCCCAACGATGGTATTCAGATTGGTTTGCGCCAGGGATTCCCGGATTTTCTTTTTGTCCAGGGAGCCAGCCCGTTTCAGAGCGTCTGCAGCAATCTCAAAGGCCGCATAGTCGAAACCCAGGGGCTGGGTCCACTGCCTTTTCGTATCTTTGGTCCAACGTTCGGCCAGGTCCTTGCAGGACATGCCGTTCAAGGAGGACTTAAATGGATGCCACGGCGACCACCAGATTTCGGAGCTGAGACCGTTTGGAAGTTTTCCGCCAAGGGCATTTACCGCCGCCGGAAAGAGGATCGCCTTCCCGATGGTTGCAATTTTAGGGATGAAATTCTGTTGGTGGCACTGGCGCCAGCAGGTGGCCCAATCAGGTGGGATGGGTACACCGGTGAGGATCTCCACCTTTTCCTTTTTCCAGGTACTGATGAAGCTGCTGAAGTCCTGCATGCCGTATGGAAAGCGGCCCACATCCACTACCTTGTACCCCATGGCCTGGAGTTTTTTGGTGAACTCCTGGGCCCACACCGCCCCGTCGGGATCGTTAGGCCAGAAGCCTCCAACCACCTTGTTGGTTTTCGCAGCGAATTCATCCCACATGCCGGTAAATGTTGTGATGAGCTGACCCAGGCTCCAGAAGTAGTTGAAAGACCACTTGTAGGGCCCGCCGGTCAACCAAGGTTCGATGGGGGCTACCGAAGAAATACTGGGAACCTCATATCGTTCGCACATGGCATCCACCGGGTTCACCGTATCCGGAGTATGCAGAACGATCATAAGGTCCACCTTGTCCTGCAAAATCAATTTAGAGGCCACCTGGGCCGCTTTGGTGGGGTTGCTCTCCGTATCCACCGATTTGATTTTGATGGGAAGTTTTGTGCCCAGATCTTTGATGAAGATCCCGCCATCCTTGTTGATTTCCTGCTCTACCAGCTTGTCCGCATATCTCGAGGTCTCACCAAAGGCGGCGATAGGACCCGTCGCAGGTGTGGGATGGCCGATCAGGATGTAATCCCTGGCCGCATGAGATGTTCTGGGTAAAAGCAAGGGAGCTCCTGCTGCTGCAATGCCCGCAGCGGTCACGGACTTAATAAAATCTCTCCTGGTTATGCCATTGTGCAAAATCTCTTTTTTCCCCATAGTGTCTCCTCCGATGACGGCTGCCGCAGTCTTAATTACTGCGTTGGTTAATTAGGTTTCCAGTGGGAAGGGCTCTCTCTTTTGTTCTCTTATCATCTCCTTTCAAAAAAAATATTCCGGGACTATTCCAGATTAAACAGCCGGACAGCATTACCGCAAAAAACCTTCTCCTTATCCTCCTTCGAAAATCCCATTTTGCCAATCATGGCCAAATTGTCTTCTACCGTTCCCGAAGCCCTGTGGGGGTAATCCGTACCAAAGAGCAGGCGGTCAATCCCCATATATTCGTGGGCGCATCGAATTGCGGGAACGTGCATGGCCAGGGTATCGATATATACATGCTCCCGATAAGCCTCGGAAGGGGTACGGGCGGCCTCTATTTGAACCACTTTTTTGTAACGCTTAAACGCCGTGTCGATACGGCCCATCATATATGGGGCCATGCCTCCCAGATGAGAATGGATCACCTTCAGGTTGGGCAGTTTTTCAAAAAGCCCCTGAAAGAGCATCAGGGTTAGCACCATGGTGGTGTCCAGGGTGAAACCAAAAAGCTGAAGGGGCAATCCGACCTTTTGCATGGCATCCGTGGTGAGCGGTCTGAAGGAGGGATGAATTTTGACCGGCACACCGAAGCCGGCTGCTTTTTCAAAGATGGGATAGAACCGGGGGTCCGCAGCCAGGACTCCGTCGATACTTGAAAACATCTGAAACCCTTTAGCCCCCAACTCCTGGTGGGCCCTATCCATCTCTTTAAGGGCCTCGTCGATGTCTCCCGGAGGCAACGTTGCCAGGAAGTAAAAGCGACCCGAGCCATCTCTGCAGATTCCCGCAAAAATGTCGTTAATTTTTCCGGCCCACTCAATGCTTTCCGAAACCGGAAGTTCCGCCACTCCGGGACAGGTATGGGAAAGAACCTGCACGTCGATACCCGCAGCATCCAGATCCTTCACCCTGGCCTCAATATCAAAGTCACCGGGTTTGTCCACATGGCTGGTGGCCAGAGCCCCGACCTTGGCCACGCCCGACTGGGGGCCGGTCCACTCGAACTGAGGTTCCTCAGTCCTCTGGGCCAGGTAATCCAACCACGGCCTCGAATAGAAATGGTTATGGATATCAATCACCTTGATGCCGTCTTTCATTTGAACCCCTCCCCCAATGACTTTCGTTCAATTCCTTTTTACGCCGTGTCAAGCCGGCCCATCATAAGTTTAAAAAACCCTAAAATATCTTCCTGCCTTTCCATGGCATAAATTCCAACGGCCTCTGACAATTCTTTGAATATTCGTCTCTGTTCCTCGCTATCCGTGGCAAGAATCTCGCCTGCATCCAGCCCACGTCTGTCCATTTCTGTCCGCATCAAATCCAAAAGACCTTCCAGAGGTTGCTCCGCATCTTTCGAATCGATCTTAAAGTGACGTTCTGCCTTGTCAAAATCAATAAAATCCAGCTCTTGCACTTCTTCACTAGACCGGAAATCATAGACGCTGCTGTCGTTTTCGCCCACGATCACTATACTGTCCAGATCCTTGGGCAAGCGATCGATTCTGAGCAGGTAAGGGTATTCCTCTTTTGCTTCAAACGTCATCCTTCCAACCTTTTCTTTTCTTTCCAGGACATAATACCGCTTCAAGTCAAGCTGGTCTTTATCGGCGCCCACAACCTCCTGCCACCCGTCTTTCCAGCGCAAAAGGATGTAGTTAGGCCTCTGTTCTCTGACTCCGGAAGATTTCGGGCTTTCTATAATCCTGGACGCCCCATCCTGGAACAGAGGCCTTTGCAAGCGGCTGAAAAGGATTTCTTCCTTAACGCCGTCCTCATATTCAATGATCAAACGTTTGGGTAGACTCATTTTTTTGCCCCCTTTATGGTTCCAATCAGTTCACGAAAATCCGAGATCACGAGATCTGCTCCCGTGAGCCCATAATTGATGTACCCGATGTATTGGATTGTATTAAATCCCCTCTTCTTAGCGGGAACGATATCCGTAAGGCCTTTGTCCCCGATCATTGCCCCCTCGGACGGGGCGATGCCCATTTCGGCAAGATCTTCGGCCAACAAATCGTACAGGGTACCTTCCGCTTTTGTTTTCCCTCGGTATCGCGTGTCGATGGTGCCGTTTTTCAAATCAATCTTTCCCTGAGGCGTTACGAGCTTCTCGAAATACTCCATCAGATTCTTGGTCTGAAGAAACCGCGTAATGATATCCGTTCCCATGGGACCCAGTGTCTTTTTCAACTCGGCGACCACAAAAAGGTGTATCCCCTCCTTTTTCAAATAGATGAGGGTCTCCAACAACCCCTTTCCCATCCGCAAATGTTCCTGTTCCTTCTGGGAAAAATATTCCATGGCCTTATCGTCGCCATCGAAAACCGCAGTCAGAATCTCGTCCCGGTGCCCTTCCTTTACGGCGCCATAGCTCCCGTATTTTTCCTTCAGAGCGTGATACCTATGAATTCTCTCATCAATCCTTTCCGGCTCGCCCAGCATCTTGCAAACATCCCCGATTACCAGATGATTCCTCAAACCTGAAGGGTTCATCAAACACTGGCCAAAATCAAAACCACACCATTTCGCTTCAATTGCCATAAGCCAAAGCCTCCCATCCTTTAGCGGGTAACGCTAGTTTTTAGCTACAAGTTAGATCCAATCAAATGATTGGCCCACTCAAATATCGAGTCTGCAGGGTTATAGCCGGTGTTATGTATTCTTCGGACAACCTAATCCAAATGAAAATTCCACAACACTGGATCATATGCATATAAACGAAATTCTATCTATTATTTCATCGTAGGAGGGGCAAAAACCACCTCTCACCAAATCACTGAAATCAACCTTTCGAAAAATCGCGGACTTTAGTCTCCCCGCGCCTTGAAACCGATTGATCAAATTGACGCCCACCAGAACCCCATCATCAAATACAAACAGATAAAAGCCTTCTTTCTCAGGATCACCGCCCGAAAGGATTCGCACGTTCTCTCCATGTCGGTGCACATCACCCAACTGGCCGTATTTCCAATCAAAAAATGGACTCACATGTTGCGGAATTGTACCGTGATGGACAGCATCCACAACACCCGCCATATTAAGCCCAGCAATTCGGCCCTGGTAGCAGGCATTCCCCCATAAGCCCAGCAATTCTCTTTTTCCTGTCATCAAATTCAGTCCCTGGCATACGTCGCCCGCTGCGTAGAGGCCTTCCACGCTGGCCTTCATCTTTTCATCCACCAGGATAGCCTCGTCCATTTCAATCTGTCCCGGCTCTAGAAACTCAACAGAGGGTTCCACACCGGTACAGACCGCTACGAAATCTCCCTCTTCTATAATACTGTCAGGAAATCGACAGGTTACGCCTCTTCCATAACTGTCAAGGCCTTTAAGTGAGCATTCGAGGCGAATATCCACCCCTTGTTTGGAAAAATAATCTTGTAATAGAACAGCTGATACAGGATGCGCGGAACGTCGAAGGATATGGCCGCTACGCACAACCAGGATCACATCCACTCCCCGCTTTCGAAGGATTTCCGTTACTTTAAGTGCCACCAGTGAAGCACCAAGAACCACAATTTTCTTTGCCGATGAAATGATCTCTTCAAGCCTTTTTGCGCTCTGGGCGGTGCGTAACGTAAAGATTCGCCCGGATTCATTTAGCCCTGGCACTGGTGGAACCAAGGCTCTGGCACCGGTGGCAATAAGGCAATTATCATAAGAGATATTTCTCCCATTTTTCAGAAGAACCTTCTTATTAACAGGGTCTAGCTTTTCCACTGCGCTGCCAAAATGACAGGTTACATCATGCTTAAAGTAAAAATCCGCCCCAAAGGGAAAACAACGATCCCAAGGAATGATTCCTTTGAGATAATATGGGGAAAGCATGGGATTAAACGCGGGGCCTTCCATGTCGGAAACCTGGTTAATTTCTCCCTCATAACCAGCCGACCTGGCCGCACTAACAGCATGGATTGCCGCTCCTCCGTTTCCCAGAATAAGAAGGCCCGGTTGCTTCATGAGCACGCCTCCTAGCGCGAGCCAGCGGTCAGAAGAGATGACAAGATAGTAACAGATGCCTTCTCCTTCGTAGCTTTTGTTAGTTCTTCAATGGGTCCGAATCCCAATGCATGGGTGGGACAAACGGATACGCAGGCCGGCACCATTCCAGAATCTATTCTGGCGTGACAAAAATCACATTTTGTCATTGTCCCGTACTCAAATTGCGGCGCCCCGAAAGGGCAGGCCAGCACACAACTGTAGCAACCCACACAAAGATTCCGATCCACCACAACGACGCCGTCTTCATCACGCTTTGAAATGGCTCCGGTGGGACAAACCATCAAACAAGGGGCATCTCCGCAGTGCTGACATGAAAGAGACATAAAGGATATTTTTGCGGATGGGAACGTGCCCTGCTCAAGCTTTGTTACATGCCTGAAAGAGACCGCTCCCCCAGGAAGATCATTCTGGTCCAGACAGCTCACCACACACGCCATGCAACCGGTGCATCGGTTTACATCGAATGAAAAAGCCAATTGTTTCATCAATGGATGCCTCCTTTATTTGGATAGTTTCTTTACCTGACACAATAGGGCCTTGAATCCGGGGAAACCGGAGATTGGATCCAGGTAATCCGGTTCAATCAAGGTATTGACGTCGGCCTCGGGATAGGCATGAAACATATTCACCACTCCGGGAGGCACAAGTTCAGTTGGATTCGCCTTGACCTGTATCGCACCTCTCGGCGTAAAAAGCGACACAGGGTCTCCAAGAGAAAGGCCTCTTTCTTTAGCGTCCTTCGGATTGATGTCCACCATTGGGTCCGGTCGAAGTCCTTTCAACCACGGGATTCGAAATGTCCTGGAGTGTACAAACATGGGAAGGCGGGCCCCTGTCGTCAGAATAAGGGGATAATCTTTGTATATTTCCGGCGTAGAAATCGGGCTCAACTTCGGTTCCACATATCGGGGAAGCGGGTCCATCCCGAATTCCTCCAGAATCCTGGAGGTAAATTCCATCTTTCCACTGGGCGTTTTAAAGCCCCCATCTTCATATTTCTTGTAAGGCGGCTGCGGCACGTCCTTTAGAGGGTATCCGCCTGGATATTTCTTAAGCTCAGCCAGCGTCAAACCCGTCGGTTCCAGCATCCAGTCAATACAGGCTTCATGACCGCTTCCGAGGAGGGAATCATCCGGAGCAATCCTTCGAGCAAGATCCACAATAATTTCGTTATCGGGACGGGACTCCCATAGGGGTTCAATCACCGGTTGGGTCCATATCACATAAGGAGAAGAATAAAATTTGAGTTCGCTTCTTTCGAAAGAAGAGCAAGCCGGCAAGATAATATCGGCTAATTTGGCGGAATCAGTCATAAACAGCTCTACATCCACCAAAAAATCAAGCATCTTCAGGCTTTTTTGCATAAAATCAGATCCGGGCCACATACGGTAGTTGAGCCCAAAGGCCACCATGGCTCGAATGGGATAGGGTTTCCCGCTTTGAATCTGGAATGGGATGTGCATGGCCTGCGCCTCGGGTTCCATCTTGCACCAGACTGGAAAGGTATCCTGGCTTACACGGGGTGCCATCTCATCCCATGGCCGGGACTGGGAAAACTCCGATTGTCGGGTCACCAGCCCATTGGAAGCATAGAGATAACCGGGAAATTTAACATAATTGCCGCCTGGTATATCAAAATTGCCCGTAAGACCGATCAAGGCGGTGAGAAGACGATGATTGGTAATTCCATTGGTGTGGTGAACTGTGGGATTTGAACCGGTCATCAATCCCGCCGGTTTGGAGGTGGCGTAAAGACGGGCGGCTTTTTCAATCAGATCCACGGGAACCCCGGTAATCTCAGAGGCTTTCGACGGTGGAAACTCCATAACATAGGCACGGTACGCATCAAACCCTTCAGTCCATTTTTCTACAAAATCCCGATCATAAAGGCCTTCGTTGATAATTACGTTTGCCAATCCAAGGGCAAGGGCACCTGAAGTGCCCGGACGAATTCGAAGGTGGATGTGGGCGTGCTTTGACAGGTGGCTCGTCAAGGGACCGACCTCTATGATCTTGACCCCTTTCTCGATGACCTTCGTCAGTTTTCTGGCCACTGCCGTGTTTGAATAGAAAGGGTTTTTACTCCATACCATCAGACATTTGGCCTTGGGTGGCTGGGCGCCACTTGCAACGCCGTATGTAAGCCTCTGCCCGAGTTTCTGAGCAATAGAACAAACACTCGATTCCGACATGTAGTTGGGAGAACCAAAGCTGTGCGCCATTCTTTTCAGCAGAGGCCGCATCCATTTGGGATATCCGGCGTAGAAAAGTACGGATTCAGGGCCTGTTTCACTTTTGATTTTTATCAGACGTGAAGAAATAATCTCCAATGCCCGGTCCCACGAAATCGGCTCGAAATCGTCGCTCCCCCGCTTCCCTCTTCGCATGAGAGGCGTACGGACGCGATCCTCGTTGTATATATACTGTCTGCTTGCAGCTCCCTTCGAACATAGCGTCCCTGCGCTGTGTAAGTTTTCTTTGGTTCCTGCAACCTTGATGACAACCCCATCTTTAACATAGGCATCTATACCACAATGGGATTGGGGATTACATATATCACAAATGGTCTTTCGAATTTCTATGCCACTCCCCTCTAAGGGTACTTTCCCCACCCTAATATCCTCCGGGCTCAAGGCCGGTTTATTGTTCATGATGGTTTATCTCCTTTCTACCTAACGTTTAGCAGCGACTGCTCGGGGTTGCTTTAATCCTGAATCGATATCTCATATTTAGCGGCTGAACCGCCTGGGGAGAATAGCGAAAACGGGTATTTGTTTAAAAAAAACATTCTAAATCAAATATGGAATCTTTTTCTGACATTTTTGACATAAATCCACACCCGGTATAAGCTCGCTCTGACCGCAGGAAGGACACATGCCGTTGTGGCTCCCGGGTCGTTTCTTCAAAAACTCTGAACGAATGATCACTTCCTCCCAACTGAGTATCCCAAGGCCGGCCTCTCTGATCTGTCTCATGAGCAACTCACTATCCTGATCTTTTTTTGGCTTAAGATTGAAATACCAAGCCTTTATTTCTTGCCATGCATCCATTTTAGACTCATCCAAAAAGACGCGGATTCCTTTGCCATGTTCCTTCTCGTAAAAAATCATAGCAAAACGTCCCAAGTGGACAACCCGCAGCCAACCGTTGCCTATCGTACATGGTGTAAGAAGCTGTATGGCATCGGGAAGACATTTTCTGGTCTCACATATGGCATCAAAAATCTCCCCTTTAGGCAGTTGGCTCTCGGCCAAGTCTACCATGAACCCACCAATGATTACCCCTGGAGCGACATGATGGTGAAAAGATTCCACAAGACGAACGTAACCGTCATAAGTGTATTTACCGATATATATGTCGCTTTTTGAATCCTTTTTATTGTCTATCTTGGAAAGCATAGAATCTTCCTTAATTCAAATGGCAAAAAAGTCCTATTCATACCAGCCAAAATCCTGAGCCGTTTTTCTCTGGGCGGAAAATGTTACCTTCGGGTTATTGAAAGCCTCCGTTCTCCGCTATCAGGATTAACTTCATTTTTTCCACCTGTAAAAGAGTGGCTATTCGCCGAGATAGGCTTCAACGACCTGGGGCATTCGGATTACATCCGACGGCACTCCTTCAGCTATCTTTTCCCCGTAGCTAAGAACAACAAGTCTGGTTGAAATTTCCAAAATTGCCCTTATTACGTGTTCCACAACAATCAAGACCACCCCTGAATCGGCAATTTTCTTTATTAAAGCTAAGGCGTCATCCATCTCTGTCGGTGTCAAGCCAATCATCATTTCATCTAATAAAAGCAGGCTGGGTTTGGTCGCAAGGGCTCTGGCCATCTCAAGTCTTTTGCGGTCTACCAAGCCAAGAGTTGAGGCGACGAGCAGGGCTTTTTCCTCCAGCCCAAAGAATTCCAAAATGCTTTCGCACGCCTCTCTTGCTTGTTTCAGACTTCGCACCGATTCGGTTCCATACATCTTGCCCATCATGACATTTTGCAGAACACTCATTTGGGAAAAAGGTTTGGTGAGTTGAAAAGTCCTTGCGATCCCGTTCTGGCACACTTTATGAGGCTTTAGCCCTTTTATGTCCTTTCCCCTAAATCTGATATCGCCTTTATCCGGTTTGAGAACCCCGCTGACCAGATTAAACATCGTGGTCTTGCCCGATCCATTGGGTCCGATAAGACCTACGACCTCACCTGGCTGAACACTCAAATCGAGTTCCCGGATGGCCACAAGACCACCAAACGATTTAGAAAGACTGTCTATTTCTAGAAACAAGGGTTACCCACCTCACTTTTTCATTTGTCGGAAAGATCTATCATTATGGTTGTTTCCCTAGCCAAACGTATAGAGAGGCCAAATATGGAGGGAAACCACCCGCGGCCCTTGGATCGGTTCTCTTTACTTTGTAAGCCTTAAAAAGGCCTCAATGACCGCATCGATGAACACCTTGTCATTGATGTTGGCATCGATTTCCTTTACCGGGATATCATCCCTCAGGTTGCTCTTCAATGCCTCAATGAAGGCTTTTTCAGCTCCGGAAGCCTTCTCTTGTTCGTAGAAAACAGCCCCCTCCACTCCGGTCAAGTTACAGAAACCCTTAGTGGGAATCAGGAACTCTACTGGCCCGGTAGATTTATTGACCCTTTCGGCAATGGTTTCCGCCGCCACTTTCGTCTCTTCCGGATTCAAAAGCATCGGCGTTGCCTTGGGATTGTGTTCATAAAAATTCCGATCTTTGTATTTTTCGGGAACCGTCTCCAGACCTCTGAAAGCGATACAAGAGCAAGCACCGGGGGTTAAGACCTGCGGAATACCTTTTTTGGGGCCCTCAATTAATCTGTGGGGGCCTGCGTTGGACATGCCATCAAATAGATAATTCCCCACTTCCCAAAGACACCCTTCCATGATGCCGGCGACATCCGGATCATCCCGTACAAAAGGCTCAAGGCATTTTCCACCGATTCCCATGGTATGAAAAACAATGACTTCATAACCTTTTTCCTCCAAGCTTTCCTTAACGCCCAGCCCTAATCCGGTGGTAAGACCGATCATACCCAAGACCGCAATGGGCTTACCCGACTTTTCTATTCTGGGAGCATTCACCATACCTGAAATGGCATAAGCCGCATTGGCGAGAATCTGATTCGTCACTTTGTTGAGACCCGCGATATCTGCAAAGGAGGGCATCAGGGTGACGTCTTTTTCACCCACATAGTATTGGGGAGATCCGGGATCATTGACCTTGGTGGTCACAAGAAATTTCGGAACTCCCACGGGCAACTCTCTCATGGCGCCGGAAGCATAGGTTGAATTCATCCCGCCTCCCAAGCCGAGTATCCCATCAAGTTTCCCTGCATCATACAACTCTTTTACAATGGCTATGGCGCCTTCGCCCATAATCTTCATGGCTGGGCCGGCCCCTTTTATGGCACGCACCTCCTCGATGGTGGTTCCGGCCCTTTTGGCCACCTCATCACAGGTGATATCAGACTCGAAATCGGGCACCTCCAGCGAAGCGCCGTCGATACAGATAACGTTATGCCCGAGGCTTTTTATAATATCCTTTACATATTGCGTTTCAGGCCCCTTCGTATCAAATGTTGATAAAACTGCTATATTCTTCATGTCAATTATTACCTCCTAAGTTTAAGTTTGGACATGCCGCCGGTATTTTGATTCCGCAGACACATGTATATAAAACATCATGAGCTTCTTAATAAGGATATCCGACTTCGAATGATCTCCATCAGCTGAATCAATCCCCCCGGCAGAAAAAGGACAACCAAAATGAATAATACACCAAAAACCGTAACGTGAATTCCACCGGGCAGATAAAGGGAAAGTAATTGCTTCAATAATACAAAAAACACAGATCCAATAATCGGACCCAAAATCGTGCCCACACCTCCCACAAAAACAATGATCAGAGCATCAAAGGTCCATTCCGGTGAAAAAAGGCTGTTTGCCAGGACAGCCACCGAGTAGTATGCAAATACGCCTCCGGCCAGCCCACAAAAAAAGGTGCTCAAGGCAAAGGCAAAAAGCTTGTATTTTTGTGTATCGATCCCTGACGCCTCGGCAGCATCCGCATCCTCTCGAACAGACATCATTGCCATTCCGCATCTGGAACGGCTCAACCAGAGAATCACCGCTACCATCAGCCCCATAACGATGAGACTAAGGTAATAACGGCTGTTCATATTGTAGGAACCCAGCATCTTTGTCGGAAGTACGGAAGCCCTGGGAAAAAGGACGTCAAAAATAATACGTAGAACTTCGGCCATGACCAGTGTGCCGATGACGAAATAGATCCCCTTTAGTCTGAAGGCCGGAAAACCGATGATCAGAGCAAAGAGGGTGGCCGACAATCCCCCCAACAGAAGCGCCAGGGGCAAAGGGACGCCAGACAACCAGGCGTATCGGACGGTCATGGCGCCAAGGCCGAAGAAGGCGGCGTGCCCCAAGTTTTGTTGGCCGGTAAAACCGCCGATGATATTCCAACTGTGGGCCAGAATAATATAGAGGAAGGTCAACGTAAACCAAGTCAAAACATCACTGCGCTGGGTCATCAGGGGTATGGAAATCAAAATGGCTATGACGATGATGGTGATGGATGAATATTTTTTTCCTTTGCTGCTCACTTGAGCCTCCCTAAGCCTTTCCGAAAAGTCCCTGTGGCCGAAACATCAGAATCACAAGCAGGATCACCATACCAACAGCCACTGTATAGGGGCCCATCCAGATGGCACTGACGGCTTCCACAACCCCCAGGATAATCCCGGCAAAAAAGGCGCCGGGGATACTCCCGATTCCAGCAAGCAGAACGACTATTAGGGCCTTTATGGTCCATTCCATTCCCATGGCCGGCATGAGCGCCTGTGTCAATCCGATCAGGACACCCGCAATACCGGCTATGGCCACACCCAGCGAAAAAGTGACCATATAGGTTCGCTCAACGTTGATCCCCATCAGCTTTGCCGCCCTCCAATTTTCGCTGGTAGCCCGTACGGCCTTGCCATAATAGGTCTTGTTGAGGAGCAGATGAAGACCGAGAATAACGACCACCGCAACCAGGAGCGCTCCCAGGGGCACATACCCGATTCGTATCCCCAGGACAGCGAAGGATTCTCCGCTGTAGGCCGGGGAAATAGCCCTCTCGTCCCCAGTCCAAAGGGTCTGCGCGATCTGGGGAAAAATCAGAAACAACCCAAATGCAATCAGGAGGGAATTCTTCAATTTAACCTCTTCCACGAACTTGGCCACATGTGAAAAAAGGACTTTGTAACAGATCATTCCCAGCAAAAAAAGAGCGATTCCAACCAGCGGGAGCCCCAAAAAAGGGTCGCAATCCAAGAGCGTAAATAGCCAAAAACCCGCATAGGCCCCGATCATAATGAATTCCCCATGGGCAACGTTGAGAATCTTCATAACCCCAAAAACCAGGGAAAGCCCAACAGCCGTTAAACCATACAATGCACCCACATTGATACCGCTTACAAGGCTTTGTGTAATAAATGCTAGCGTCATATCAATCCTTTTAGACTACGCGGCCCCAAGATACGCCTCGATGACTTTTTCATCATGTAGGAACTTTTCTGCCTTGCCGTGGTCTGCAATGCGTCCATTTTCAACGATATAGGCACGGGCGGCGATTCGTAAAGCAGCGCGGACATTTTGTTCAACCAACAAAGTGCTTACATTGGAATCCTGGATTTCTTGAATCACCTTAAAAATGTTTTTGACAACCAAAGGAGCCAGCCCCAAAGAAGGCTCATCAAGCACCAACAGCTTGGGCCTTGCCATCAGAGCGCGGCCGATTGCCAACATGGTCCTTTCCCCCCCACTCAGCGTTCCAGCCGATTGCTGCAATCGTGACTCAAGGACAGAAAAAAGCCCATAAACCGATTGGTAACTCTCATCTTTGTGTTTTCGGCTTTCGGCTGGAAAAGCACCCAGTTCCAGGTTTTCCAAAACGCTCATGCCTGGAAATATTCCTTTTTCTTCAGGGACCAGGGATATACCCATCTGCACAATTTTGTGGCTTTCTTTTTTGTCTATGCGTATGTTGTTGAATGTTATGGCCCCTGCCTTCGACCTAAGCAGACCGGAAATGGTTTCAACCATGGTAGTCTTTCCGGCGCCATTGGCACCGATCAATGCCACCATCTCCCCTTCGGAAACCCTGAGGCTCACATCCCACAAGGCCTGGATGTCACCATAAAAAACATCTATATTCTGCACTTCAAGCATGGACTTCTGCCTCAATAAACCGAGGATTCGGTTCCTTTTTTTTTAAAGGGCATCCCTTTCAAGCGAATGCCCTTTAAAAGTACTGCAAACAATATACTACCGCTTTATTATCGTTTGGACCATTCAGGTTGCCACTTCAGCTTGGTCAAAGGAATCATGCTTTTGTATTTTACACCGCTTTTGTTGTAGAAAACGATATTCTGTTTTCCATCCATCCACTGCAGCACCAAGACGAGACGGTCTTTTGCCCAGCCTTGATCGGAAAACGTAATACGGCCGGCCACGGTTTCCATGTCCGTTGCCTTGATGGCATCACGGATAGCGGTTCTGTCCAGGGTGCCTGCCTTTTCAATGGCTGCCACAAAGACCTGGGCAGCAGCGTAGGCGGTTCCCACGATGGGATCGGGTAATTTTCCATACTTTTTCTTGTATTCTGAAACAAGATATTCATTCCCTGGAATTTTCAATTGATTTGCCCAAGCAACCGGCACCGTCACATAGTTAGCCAATGCACCCAAAGAAGGTCCGAATTTGGAGGCCTCCGGTGCCCGGACCCAGTAGACGAGTTTTGGAGAGAAATCAAGTTCCTTCATTTGTTTCACGAGGGCCGGTCCTTCGGGCGGTATGGGATAGCCAAGCAGTATTTCTACACCGGCTGCCTTGGCGCCGTTTATAAGCGCACTGAAATCTTTGGTGCCGGGGGAATATTTCTTGTGAAACACAATCTCAAACCCGCCCTTTTTGGCAGCTTCCTTCCAGGCTTTGACCGCCTCTTGGCAATCCAATTGATTAATCTCAAATATTCCCACCTTTTTGGGTCTCGGTTCAGGCATACTCAAAACCATATCAAACACCAAAGGCGCCAAGAAAGGGGTTTTGAAAAAGGCCGAGAACATCCATTCGTTTCCTTCCTGATGTGGGGTCCAGCCTGCGCAACCGGGACCTATCCAAACCATCTTGTTCTTTTGTGCAATGGGTGTTCCCATTTCAAAGGACATGCAACCGATCCCGCCCAAATTGGCCACTGCACCCCAAGAATTAGCGGCCTCAAGCTGGGTTTGGGTTTTCATCCCATTTGATTCATCATCATAAATCTTGAGTTTGATGGGGATTTTCTTATTGAACTCCTTGACGAATACGCCACCTTCCCTGTTGATTTTGTCCACATATATTTCGTAGGCATCGGATGCCTGCTTGGCCAGTCCGGCAAACATGCCCGTAACAGAAAGAACCGCACTTACCTTTATGGCTTCAGGAGCCTTTTTTGCAAAAGCCTGCCCACCAAAGCACAAACAAATGCTCACACAAAACGCCAACACCGTAACCAGATTTCTTTTTGCCACAACAACGCCCTCCTTAATTAAAGGTTTTTGATTCATTAAACTATCGCTAAACTCTACGTTCCTAAAGAGAAAGATGCCCCTCGAAAACACTTAAAGAGCTTGTTTGACTGTGCAACCTATTTGAGCAGATACCTCGCGATTAAAAGCTTCTGAATCTCTTCGGTTCCCTCTTCAAAATGATACGATCTGGCATCTCTGAAATGTCTTTCCATTGGGTATGCCTTGGTATAACCGATACCCCCATGAATCCTCAGGGCCAACTCTGATACGCGGGTAAGTACCTGTTCGGCAAAGAGTTTCGCCATTGCAGCCTCTTTCACAATATCCTCGCCCTGATCGAATTTCCAGGCCGCCCGGTAGGAAAGCGCTCGGGCCGCCTCGATTTCGGTTCCCATCTGTGCGA
>CAYPQJ010000023.1:0-31989 GCA_964412835.1 uncultured Desulfobacteraceae bacterium
ATCGGACGCACCGGCCGTGCGACCTGCAGTGGCGAAGCATTCACTTTTATTACCGCAGAAGATAAGGTGATGGTACGCGCCATCACTCAGATCATTGGTGCCGCCATTGAGCGGCGAACCCTGCCGGACTTCGATTACGATGTGGCGCCTTTAACACCGCAAAGAAAAGGCCCCCAAACCGTTCGCGGGAGACAGAGCAAGAGAACCAGGCCTGCCCACGGGTCAAAAGGACGGGCCCAAAAAGGCGCCTTTGCGTGGCTGTCCAACCAGGGGAAGCAGCCCTCAGCCAGACGAGGTGTACAAACCGCCTGAATGGGATAAGTGACTCTCAAAGTGTTTTATGGTAGGGGTAGAAAGGTTGGAAATCATTCCTAGATTCCCAGGTAGGCTTCTTTCACGTGTTCATCCTCCATCAGTTCCTTCCCCGAGCCCTCCAGAACGACCCGGCCGTTTTCGAGGGCATAGGCGCGGTTGCACATGGCCAGGGTCTGTCGAACATTCTGTTCCACCAGGAGGATGGTGACCCCTTCTTCACGATTGATCCGCTTGATCATCTCAAAAATTTCATGAACCAGGATGGGGGCCAACCCCAGAGACGGTTCATCGAACATCATCAGTTTGGGCAGACTCATGAGACCGCGGCCAATGGCCAGCATCTGCTGTTCACCCCCAGACAGGGTGCCGGCAGATTGCTTCCGTCTTTCCCGCATCCGCGGGAAAAGTTCAAACACATGCTGCATGGTTTTTCGGCGCTCTTGTTTGGCGGCGTGTGCCAGAGAGCCCATGATCAGGTTTTCCTCCACGTTCATTTCGGAAAACAGCCGCCTTCCTTCAGGCACGTGAACAATGCCATGCTCGATAATCTTGTGGGGAGGAGATCCGTTTATGGGTATGCCGTTAAATTCTATACTCCCTTTGGTGGGCGCCAGCAGGGAAGAGATGGTTCTGATGGTGGTCGACTTTCCGGCGCCGTTGGCGCCGATGAGAACGAGGATTTCCCCTTCTTTCACCTCAAAAGACACATCCCAGAGGACCTGAAGGTCTCCGTAAAAGACATCAATGTCGTTAACCCTGAGCATATTCCTCTCCGAGATAGGCTTCAATGACCTTCTTGTTGTTGGCGACTTCCTGAGGGTTTCCTTCCGCTATGGTCTGGCCGAAATTGATGGCGTGAATCCGGTCGGAAATGGTCATGATCACTTTCATGATATGTTCCACAATGATAATGGTGGTACCATTTTCACGGATTTTTTTGATCAATTCGATGGCTTGGTCCACTTCGGTAGGGTTGAGCCCGGCAGCGGTTTCGTCCAGAAGCAGAAGCTGCGGTTTTGTGGCTATGGCCCGGGTGATTTCCAGCCGCTTCCTCTCCCCGATGGGGAGGCTTTTGGCCAGGACATCCTTTCGATGGGTCAGTTCACAGAAGTCAAGGGTTTCCAGGGCGATATCACGGGCACGCTGTTTGGATTTCACCCGTGAAAATGCCGCGGCAATCACATTGTCTTCCACCGTCATCCGTCCCAGGGGCTTCACCACCTGGAAGGTTCTGCCGATTCCCAGGCGACAGATCTTGTAGGTCTTGAGACCGGTAATTTCCAGGTCTTTGAAAAAGACGCCCCCGGAAGTGGGCCGGTGATAATTGCTGATCATGTTGAACATGGTGGTTTTGCCCGAGCCGTTGGGGCCGATGAGACCAAAGATTTCACCCTGTTCCACCTCAAAACTGACATCGTTGACGGCGGCCAGACCTCCAAAATATTTTACCAGGTGCCGTATTTCGAAGAAGCTCAACCCACGACCTCCTTTCGTTTGAAAGGCGACAGTTTAGAAATAATTTTGTTCCAATCTCCCACAATGCCATTGGGCAGCAGAAGGATGACCAGCACCACCAGGATGCCGAACCCCAGGACATGGGCCTGGCTTACGTACTTGGCGAAAACAGTGATGGCATCAGATCCGGTGATGGAGGCCAGGCCCTTGAAAAACCCGAAGAACCCGGTCCTGAAAAACTCATGGACCGCCACCATGACAAAAGCCCCCACCACGGGGCCATAGATGGTGCCGACTCCGCCCACGATCCCTACCAGGATGGCCATGATGGAAATGTCATGAAGGGAAAACACCACCTCAGGGTCGATAAATCCCATGTAATTCATATAGAGTGCCCCGGCCATGCCCGTTAAGAATGCGGCCACATTCAGGGAAACCATTTTGAAATAATGGGTATCGATGCCGAGGCTTTCCGCTGCGTCCTGGTCCTCTCGAATGGAAACAAAATAATAGCCCCACCGGGAATTCATGATGATCTGGATGCTGATAACGGATACGATGGCCAGGGCCAGGGCAATGTAATAATAGGGGACCTTGCTCACAAAGGTCTGGATGATCAGAATGCCCACCATGCCGTCCGTGAGGGATTCCCAGATGGTGGCAATATGCCGCATGACTTCGTTCAGGGCCAGGGTGGCCAGTGCAAAATAGGCACCCCTCAGTCGAAAGGTAATCCAACCGAATGGGAAGGCAACCGCCATGGCGGTGACGCCACCGAAAACCATGCCCCACCAGGGGGAGATGCCCAGTTTGGTAGCGAAGAGGCCGGCCGTATAAGCGCCGGTGCCGAAAAAAGCCGCATCGCCGAAAGATACCTGACCCGTATACCCGGCGATAATATTCCATCCCGATCCGATGACGACCCACATGAGGACCAGAATCATCAGGTGCTGATAATAATGATCCCGAACCACAAGAGGGAAGGCGAGCAGGACAGCGAGCAGAATTAGTGGTGCGGCTTTTCTCATTGTCACTCTCCTTTAGATCTTGGTCAGTCGTTTGAAGCCGCCGGGCAGAAAGAGAAGTACCAATATAAAGATCAACAGGCCGATCATATCGTCAAAGGCCATTCCGATATAGGTGGCGCCGAAAGCCTCGGCCAGGCCCAGGGTGACACCACCGAAAATAGCGCCCACCGTGGAGCCCAGGCCCCCCAGAATGGTAATGACAAAGGCTTTCCTGGTAAAGGGTCCACCAATATCCGGAAACAGATAATATATGGGCATGAGAAGGGTTCCGGCGGCGGCCACCAGGGCGGAACCGATGCCGAAGGTCATGGTGGTGATCCGCTTGGAATTGACCCCCATCAAGAGGGCGGCGTCTTTGTCCTGGGCCGTTGCTCGGATGGATCTCCCCAGATCCGTCTTGACCAGGAACCAGAACATCAGGACGGTGAAAAGGATGGCAATAAAAAAGGCGATGGTCAGGGCGATGCTGAAAGAGATTTCTCCGATAAAGAAGGTGGCGTTACTGTATTTTGTGCTCACCGACTTATAGTCGGAGGTAAAGATAAAACGGGCGATTTCAGTCAACACCATTCCGATTCCCACGGTCATCAGCACCTGGTTTTCCGGAAGGATCGACTCCACCTCCATGAGGGGATTAAGGGTGAATTTCTGAATCGCCATACCCAGGAAGAAGAGAGCGGGCATGCTGACCAGCAACGAAATATAGGGATCGATTCCCAGATAGTGAAAGCACACAAACGTCACATACATGGCCACCATCATGAGCTGGCCATGGGCCAGGTTGATGATCCCCATGACGCCCATGATCAGGGTCATTCCGATGCCGATCAGGCTGTACAGGCCCCCTTTGAGGATGCCTGACACCAAGGTCTGAAGAAAAACCTCCATAATCGCCCCCGTCTCAAAATTGTAGGGGCGAAAAATTTTTCGCCCTTACAGGTTGTCGCGCTGTTCATACGTGTGTAAAACCAAAAAGGGCGGGGAAAACCCCCGCCCTTTATTATTTAACGCGCATTCCACTTGGGTACCGGGTAGACGTATTTAGCCGTAGCGACATCTTTCGGCCAGACCGTTTCCAGTTTGCCGTTGATCCATTGAACGAGAAAGGTGGGAAGGCTGTTCTGTTGGGTCTTCTTCCCATAGGAAACGAATTTCACGGGACCGAATGCGGTCATCATATTGGTGGTGGCAAGCGCTTCCCTTACGCCTTCGGTGGTCAGGGTCTTGGCTCGTTTCAAAGCGTCCGCAAGCACGTACATGGCGGCATAGGCCTCAGCACCATGGTATTCGGTGGGGGCTTTGTATTTGGCGACGAATTTGTCGTAGTATTCTTTGGCCCCCGGGTAAGGAACGGAAGGGGTCCAAAGGGTTGCGGAGTAAACATAATCAGAGGCGGAACCTGCGTTTTTATGGAATTCGGGCAGGGTGAAACCGGCAGCACCCCCAACGAAGAGCTTGGGGTTGAAATTGAGTTCCTTGGACTGTCGCATGAGGAGGGACGCGTCCATGATATAGCTGATCATGTACACCAGGTCCGGGTTTTTCGCTTTGACCTTGACGAGAAGGGGCTTGAAATCAATGGCGCCCGCTTCATACCCTTCTTTCATGAGAACCTTGAGACCCATTTTCTCGCATTTTTTTACGAATTTTTTGGATCCCGACTGGCCGAAAAGCGAGTTTTCATGGAGGATGACCACGGTTTTGACATCTTTTGCCTCGGTTCCAAGAAAATCGGCAAAGGCCTTGGGGTATTCACTCACGGGCGGGTTGAGCCTGAAGATATAATTCCAACCCTGTTCCGTGATCCTGTCGGCGGAGCCGGTGTTGACCAGAAAGGGGACTTTCCGCTGCTGTGCCACGGCGATGGTGGCCCAGGTTACCGAACTGGAGTATCCACCCCCCAAAACGACAACCTTGTCACGGGATATCAGTTTTTCAATGGCCGAGCGACCCACGTCGGGTCTCCCTGTGGTATCTTCAATAATGAGTTCGATTTTTTTGCCGTTGACGCCGCCCGCCGCATTGATCTCGTCCACGGCCATCAGGAAGGATTTGTTTTCAATTTCGCCGAATTTAGCCAGCTTCCCGGTCAGGGGCAGGACCACGCCCACTTTAATGGTGTCTGCCGCCATTACGGGCGTTGCCACCATTGTTCCCAGGAACATGAACATTGATAAAATACATGCTGCCATTGCCAGTCGTTTCATAAATAGACCTCCTCGTAGATTTGTTTAGGGTTTAAAAACCATTAAAGTCTCTTAATGTTTTTGAGGACACAAATTGCCCTTTGTAAGGTTCAACAGAAACGATTCAGGTTAAGTTAGAGGGTGGCGGATTTACCAATCAACGAAGGACCAGAGCTTCAAACAATACTACCAGCGTCAGATCATAGTGACAGTTTTTTGAAAAATCAAACCATATTTTACTGAAAATCACGTTTAACCTTTTCTATTTTTGATTATGCTGCCTTGAACCCAGATGGTTTCATAAATCAGTTGACAATGCCACTGAGGCCTTATACTACAAACTACAAATTAATTTTACTGGTTTTTAGAGTGTGTACATAAGGCAAATGGAAGGTGCTATTTGAATTATTTCAATGATTTAAAATTAGATCCGAGAACAAAACCACTCCAGCCTGATCCACGCTGTACGAATTGTCTCGCGGAATTGTCAGAAGATGTGATTCGCATGGTGGGTGTCAAAGCGCTGACTTCTCAGGAGCATATCCGGTCGGAGACGAAAAAGATCCTGGCTGAATCGGAACATAAAGGTTGGTCTTCTCCGGAGACCGCCAACGAGATCCTGAGGGTGATTCGAGGCGTGTCAGGGGTCGCAGACCCTTATAAAACCGTTAAGTCAGAGGAAATGGCCCGGGCGGAATCTGTTTTTTCAGAAGTTAAGGACCAGGTGGGCAACGATTTACGGTCTTTGGCAAATCTGGCCATGTTAGGAAACAGTCTCGATTTTTTTCGCTCTTTGGACGATGCCCTGGCCGGGATCTCTGAACAGGCCGGGACCGAACTGGTCTATTTTCAAGATGATTTAGCTCGGTTGCAGGATTTTCTGGTGAAAGAACCGGGTTTGGTCCTGTATCTAACGGACAATGGCGGCGAGGTTTTCTTTGATTTTCCACTCTTTCAATATATTCAAAATCTTGCCCGTCGGACCGTTCTGGTGGTCAAGGGGGGACCGGGGCTGAATGATTTGACCGGTGTGGAGCTTGAATCGGCGGCAATCAGCGGGATGTTCCGTGAAACCATGGATACCGGTACGGACGGCGCCGGGATTGACTGGCGTCACATATCTCCGGCGTTTGCGTCATTGGTGGAGAAGGCGGATCTTATTGTTGCCAAGGGTATGGCCAATTTTGAAACAGTCTATTTTCGAGAGTTGTCAATACCGGTTTTTTTCCTTTTCAGGGCGAAATGCCATGTTGTGGCGGACTATTTCAAGGCCCCCATGGATGGTATGATGGCGTTGTGGAAGGATAACGTTAATTTAACCCCCTGAAACTCTAATGGCCCACTGAAACTTTATTATACAATGAAATCTAATAACAACAGATCTTTTGGGGCATACCTGCTCCTGAGCGCCAAAGGCTTCTGCATGGGTGCGGCGGATGTGGTGCCGGGTGTTTCCGGCGGAACCATGGCCTTTATCCTGGGTATTTATGAAGAACTCATCAACGCCATACGGTCATTTGATGTGAAATGTCTGAAACTGATCGTCTCCGCGAAAATCCGGGATTTTCTGGACCATGTACAATGGCGTTTTCTTCTGGCCCTGGGATGCGGAATACTTCTGGCCATTTTCAGCCTTTCAAAAGTTCTTTCCTGGCTGCTTCAAAACGAGCCTGTTTTGATATGGTCGTTCTTTCTCGGGCTTATTCTGGCATCGGTGGTGTCGGTCAGTAAGCGCGTCGAAAGCTGGCGACTGCTGACCTGGTGCAGTCTGATGGCCGGTCTGGCCGGTATTTATTTCCTGGTGGGACTCGTACCCGGCGCTACCCCCAATGCCCTATGGTTTCTTTTCGTTTCGGGGGCCGTTGCCATTTGCGCCATGATTCTCCCCGGCATATCCGGTTCCTTCATCCTGGTGCTGATGGGTAAATATCAGTATATCCTGGAAGCGGTCAATCAAAGGAACCTTCTTGTCCTTTTTGTTGTGGCGGCGGGGGCCTGCGTGGGGCTGGCGGCCTTTTCGCGCTTGCTGGGGTGGTTATTAACAAAATACCATGATTATATGGTGGCGTTTTTGACGGGGCTGATGCTGGGCTCCTTGAGGAAAGTCTGGCCCTTTAAGGAGACGCTGGAAAGTATTGTGGGCCGCGGGGGAAAAGTGATCCCAATGGTTCAGGAAAATATCCTTCCCACCCAATGGACCGGCGAAGTAACACTCGCCATCGGTCTTGCAGCGGTGGGATTTCTGGTGGTTCTGGTTCTGGATCGAATGGCCGGCCCCGGCAGGGTTTAGGGTGCAGGGGACAGTTGTCAGGGTACGGAAAAATCAGCTTCGAATTTCACCCGCCCCCTGCCAACTGCACCCTGAGAACTGTTATCGATAAACTTTGCACCTCATTTACCAGCTTCCCGCAGACCCCAATCCCACCAGGCGAAGGGCCACGATAAAGGTGGTGTCGCCGCTCTCTTTTCCGGCGCCCAGTCTGACGCCCCAGCATTGCCCCTGGTAGCCGAGCCATCCGGCGCTGGAAATATTCTTTTCAACTTCCAGATCCCTTTGAAGCGATCCGCCCACCGAAAACCCGTAAGCCAGGTTTATATTGGTCCTGAAATTGATGTTGGCCTGATCATTCTCGCCGTATCTGTAGTACTGATAATTGATTTCATAGTAGTCGTGCCTGCCGCCGTATCTATTAACGGTGAATTCTCCGGAAAGGGTTGTCTGGGTGAAGGTATTTTCGTAGTGATCCCAGCCGGTGCTGCCCCTCAGATCCAGTGTTGGAAAAGGCGTCACGATTAACTCCGCCGTTAGGGGGGTAAGCGGTGTGTTTTCACCGTCCTCAGTTGCCTCCTGAAAATCGTACCCCTGGTTGAGCCGAAAAATAGCCCATTGGTTGTAGGCCACATTACCTTTTCCATCCTCCATTCGTGCATCCAGGAAGTTTTCAAGGCTAAATGCCACCCGGTTCCTGTCCTGGTTCCTCTCACTCTGGTTAAATGTGAGGTACCAGGGTGTCCCATAGTCGTCCTGCTCAATGGGACTGAACCAGGGTGCTTCTCCTCCGTCGTTGTTATAACCCTGGTAAGTGTAATAGATGGAGGGGGAGATTTTATGTCGCAGTTTTGTGGCGTTTCCCCAGGACGTGTCAAAGAACTTTTCCGCATTGGTGCTCAGCCGGGTGTTGGCCTCGTAAAGGGTCTGATTCGAATGGCTTTTATCGCCCTGGTTGTCATCGACCCACTGGGAATTGTAGGTATAGCGAAAAGAGGGTTCAAATTCTACATAGGGGCCCAGCCAGAAAGGGAAGTTCACCTGGGGAGAAAGGGTGATGCCATGCCCCCTGTTGGCTTCATCGCTCCAGATATAGTCATAATCCGTTTCAAGATTAAAAAAAACCGGCCACCCCATTAACTGTTCCTGGAGCAGGTCAAAGTTCAGTCCACCGACCGGCTGCTCCATGAGATCTTTGGTTTCGGGATTTTCGACCTGCTGAAAGTAGCCGGCAATACCTTGAAGGGTATAAGATTCTCCGTCCCGACTGAGCCTCAGGGCGGACCTTCGTGTGGGAGAACGTTTTTCCTGAACCGGCCGCTTTGATTCTTCCTGCAGGTTCGATCGTACGTCAAAACCGTAGAGCTTTTCTTCGAATTCCCGGAGATAGTCCTGATCGCTGACAAAATCCCCGTCAAGGCGGGCAACAACCCCCAGGGGAAGGTCCTGATCCGCCCGCCCTCTCAGCCAGTAACGGGTCTGGTTGGTCCGGGCATAGGGGCTGATGTCCAGCGAATCATTATCGCTCATGTTTTTCTGTTTTTCCTTGTCTGAAAGGATGTCGAATTCCAGAATGCCTTTTGATTTTTTGCTTTCAACGTATCGAAATTCCGCCCCCTGCATATACCCCCGTTTGGTCATATAGCGCTGGTAAAATGTGGCATCCGTCTGATCTGAAATGGCCCAGTAAAACGGGATTTGCACCTCCGCGCCATTAAGGGTGGAGTAACCCAGTTTAGGGGGAAGCAGGCCGCTCTGCCTTCGGGTTTTTGCAGGGAAAATCATGTAGGGGATGTAGAGAATGGGGAGATCTCGAATTCGAAAGGCGGAATTTTTTACCGTACCGTATCCTTCAATGGTCACCTTGACTTCCGATCCCGTGATGGTCCAGTCGGGGTTTTCACCGTTGCAGGTGGTGATGGTACAGTCATTGATTAAATAGGTGTTTTCACCTGTTTTCTGCATCTGACTGCCGCTGAGATAGTAATGGTTTGCCTTCATGAAAAGTCTTCCGTCAACGATTTCACCGGTCTGTGTATTGAGGTTGAAGGTGCCTTCTTTTCCGATAATGATATCACCATCTGTTTCGATCCTCACGCCTCCTGAAACCGTGGCGATGCCGGTTTTCGTGTTGAAGGCGGCCGATTGGGTATAGAGGGCCTGGCGTGCTTTTTTGATAACCACATTTTTCTGCGCAAGGTAAGTGCCTTCCTTTTCATTATAGCTGAGACTGTCGGCTGTGATTTCCCATGGGGTATCGTCACTTTCAATGGCCTTTTTCTTGGATGAAAGATTGATTGCCAGGCTGTCTTGCGCAAAAAAAGGCAAAATGAAAAAGAGACTCAGCCATAACGCCGGTCCCACGGTCCGGAACAGAGGTGAAATCCTCACCGCGCCGGCCATATATTTTTTCATGATTTTCGGATAAACGTTCACTGTCATTTGAACCCATCGGGTTTGTAGCGAATCGGATCAAAACAGGTCAAAGCTTCACCGACAGTAAAAAGGGAACCACAGACAACGATTAAATCCTTTGGGGTGGCAAGCGCCTCTGCTCTTTTGAGTGCCTCTGAAAGAGAAGGGACGACGTCACCGGGTATGCTCAGGGTATGGGCTTTTTCCATCAAAACACTTGGGTCCGCCGCTCTCGAATAAACCGGTCGCGTATAGAGTACCCGATCGCTGATGGGTACGATGGCGCGAAGGAGTGCCCCGATATCCTTGTCTGCCATGATGCCGATGACCAGGATCATCTTTTCGTATGAGAAGTCCCACTGGATGGTCCGGGCCAGGGCCTTTACCGCAGCGGCATTGTGGGCGCCGTCGAGGAGGATCGTGGGATTTTCCCTGATAACCTGCATCCGTCCGGGCCAATCCGCTTTTTTCAGACCATTGCGAATGTGTTCCGTTGAATGGGGAAATCCTTTTGTTTCGATTCGTTCCATCATGCCCAGGGCCAGGGCCGCGTTGCGCGCCTGGTGGAATCCTTTGAGCCCCAGTTGCAGGCCTTTCATGTTGCGGGATTGGCCAAAAAAATGGAGGCCGGACGGGGTGCTGCGGTATTTCACATCTCTGCCCACCCGTCGGAAAGGAGCGCCCTTTTCTTCGGCAACGGCCCGGAGTTGATCGATGATTCGGGGCTGGGTAACGGCTGTCACCACATCAACCCCCTTCTTGATGATGCCCGCCTTTTCCCGGGCAATATGGGAAAGCCGGTTTCCCAGGTACTCCTGATGTTCCATGCTGATATTGGTAATGCCGGTCACCAGGGGGGTGATCACATTGGTGGCATCGAGCCGTCCTCCCATGCCCACTTCCATGATGGCGATATCCGTTTTTTCCCTGGCAAAATAGAGGATCGCCATGGCGGTAACGGCTTCAAAAAAAGTGGGCGGTTCTTCGGCATTGAAGGTATTTTGTAATTCGTCAATCAATTCAACCGCTCTTTCCCGGCTGATTTCTTCACCGTTGATTTTGAAACGCTCCGTAAATCGGATCAGGTGGGGTGAGACATACGTGCCGACCCGATACCCTGCCTTCTGGAGGATAGATGCCATAAAGGTGGCCACCGAGCCTTTACCGTTGGTGCCGGCAATATGGATATAATTCTGGCCTGAGTGTGGATTTCCGAATGCTTTCAGCAGGTTTTCAGTTTTTGAGAGTCCAAATTTTATACCGAATTTTTGAAGGTTGAAGAGATACCCGATTGCCGATTCATAGGACATGTTATTTTCTTTGTCAGATTTAAGGGTCGCTTTCATACGTTGCCTGTCACTATTGAGATGAGCCACTATTTATTTTTTTGGCATATTTGCTGAATTCTTGTCAATTTGTCAATTCAAAACATCAGATCTTTTCCAGGGTGGTATAGGACATGTGCAGCAGCTTTTTTCCGGCAGTCTTGAATAATACTTCAACTTTGTTGCCGGAAACGAATTTGGAAACGATTCCGGGACCAAAGGCAGGGTGCCTGACACGGTCGCCCTGGGAAAAAGGCTGTGATGAACCTGTAAATGTCGGCCCTTTTTTCTGTTCATGCCACGCAGGTTTTTGATGGCCCTGTTTTCCCCGATGGGGCCTTGTTTTTCCCGATTCATGTAAATAGATGTCCGGGGGAAGGGATGTGATGAAAGAGGATAATCCGTCTCCGCCGGGGCTGTAGCCGGACCATGCGGGAACTTCAGACCCGGGATAGGAGATCATCAGCCGGTCCTTGGCCCGTGTGGTCGCCACATACATGAGACGCCTCTCTTCCTCCAGGTCCCGGGGGGTTTTGTAAGCCCTCGCGGAAGGAAACCTGCCTTCCATGGCCCAGATGACAAAGACCACAGACCATTCAAGCCCCTTGGCGGAGTGGACTGTGGACAGGGTCAGTTTTTCATTTTGGGTCCCTTTGGCCATATCCTCTGAGCTTCCGGGCGGGTCCAGGACCAGATCGTCCAGAAACGCTCTAAGTTTCCCATAACGTTCAGCCATGGGGGCAAGCTGTTCCAATTCTTTTTCACGCCTCGGGTAATCGTCATAACGTTCCTTGAGCATCGGGATATAATAGGTCATGACGTGCATTACCGCCTCCGCGGGCGTCAGGTGCTGGGTTGAAAGCTGTTCAAGAAGTGTCCCCAGCGGCTTAAGCCCGCCATCCCTTTTGCCGAGTTTGGGCCACTTGCCGAGGTCATAGGGGGCTATGTGGTTGTCCTTCATCCATTTGATGATTTTTTGGCTTTTCCCCTGTCCGATGTTTTTGACGAGCCTCAATATTCGAAGCCAGCTGACGGTTTCATCGGTGTTCACCACCACCCGCATGTGGGCCAGAAAATCTTTGATATGGGCGGATTCCAGGAATTTGAAGCCGCCGTATTTTACATAGGGGATCCCCTGTCGGGTCAGTTCAGCCTCCAGCTCAAAGGAATGATAAGCTGCACGAAAAAGAACAGCGAACTCCTGAAGGCCGGCCCCTTCCCCCATGGCCTTAGCCAGGTATCTGGAAATATAGGTCGCTTGCTCCTGCTCCGTATGCGTGTCGATAACCTTGGGTTTGTCGCCGCCTTCCCGCTTTGTAAAAAGGCATTTGGTGTATTTTTCGTCAGCGCAGTCCATGAGCGCGTTGGTGAGGGCCAGGATGGGCTGGGTGGACCGGTAATTCTGTTCCAGTTTAATCACTTTTGTGTTGGGAAAGGTTTTTGGAAAATCGAGCATGTTTCTGAAATTGGCGCCCCGAAAGGAATATATGGACTGGGAATCATCGCCGACCACCATGACATTTTGGTGGTCATGGGCCAGCCATTTTACGATGTCCGCCTGAATGCAGTTGGTGTCCTGGTATTCATCCACCATGATATAGGCATACCGTTCACCCAGCTCTTTTCGAACAGTGCCGTTTTCCATGAGGAGCTCTCTGAAACAGATAATGAGATCGTCATAATCCATGAGCTGATGCGTTTTTTTGTAATCGGCATAGAGCGTTCCCAGGGTTTGAATGTGGGGAGCCACTTCTATGAACTGCCCGTATTCGCTCTGCATGAGATCTTCAATCGGCTGTTGCAGATTGGCGGCTTTGCTGATGATATTGGCCAGCGTGCCCCGTTTGGGAAACCTGGGCGGTTTTCCCTCCATTTTGAGATCGGGCACCAGGGTACGGAGGACCTCCTCCATGTCCGATCGGTCCAGGATGGTGAAGCTGTTGTCGTAACCTAATGTTTTGGCATGGTTTCTGAGAACTTTGAAGGCCAGGGCATGAAATGTGCCGCCGGAAACAAATCGGCATCTTTTATCGGACAATTCCGATGCTCGATCCAGCATTTCCTGGGCGCTTTTCCGGGTAAAGGTCAGCAAGAGGATGGCTTCGGGGGGAATGCCGGTCTCCACGAGACGGGCCACCCGATAAATCAAGGTTCTGGTTTTTCCGCTTCCCGCCCCTGCAATGACGAGGATTGGCCCCGAAAGGGTCATCACCGCTTCCAGCTGTTCAGGATTCAAAACATTTTCGTAATCAATTTTTCGGGTCAAATTTATTTTCCTTATGTTATGGATTATGATGGATGGATTGTTATTATACTCGCATTGGCGTTTTGGCCGAAGCCCCTAAAAGAGAAGCATCAGAAGGGGGCCCACGGCAATGATGATCAACACGAAAAAAATGAAAATCGGCAGTAAAAAGGCCACAATGACCCTGGTATAGGAAATGTGATGGATTTCATGAAGCCCGATCACCTGAATGACCAGTTTCCATAAGGTTGCGATCCAACTGCCCATAAAGGGTATGATATTCCATGCCAGCGCCGCCTGGGAGTAGGCGACTACTCTGAAAGTGGACTTATAGCCCTCTTTTCCGCCCCTAACCAGCAGCAGCATCAAGTGGAGGATGCCGCTGTAAAAAATCATATTCAAGACGACCGCCAACGGGATTCCCACCATGAGGGTGAGGAATATCCAGATGCCGTTTAAGTGTCTGAAAACAGAATCGCCGAAAGGTAAAATCCCCAATGAAAACAAGAGGACAGGCCAGAAAAAAGCCAGCATATCCCCAAAACCGCCTGTCAACAGACCGAAGGCGAGAGGCTCTTTGAGCCCGTCTGGGTGGCTCCGGGCCTTAAATAGTGCCTTGGGTTGAAAAAGAGCGTTCTTAAAGGTCAGAAAAATGCCGTTAAAGAGTCCCAGGTCGTCTCTTTTCTCCCAGGGGGTGCCATCCAAATCGGCAGCAGAATCGAGTGGCGGTTTTAAAGTGCCTGATTCGAGTATTTCCGGCGATTTTTCCTGTGGTGCACCCTCGGGTTTTTTTCGGCGTAAGAGCGGGAACTTCTGATGGCAGCGAGGGCAGATGGCCATTTTTGCGGCGGCGGGAATTTTTTTACGGGAGAGTTTTTTTGAAAAGCTGCAGTGAGGGCAGATCAGTAGCAAGCTCACTTTCTCTCTCCCCTTTGTCCCTTCTGACGTTTTGAAAGCGCTTTTTTGTCTGACCAGCGTTTCAGGCGACCCATAAGCCCTTCTGAAGATGATCGATCCAATGCTTCGCTTCTCAGCTCAAATCCCTGTTCTGTTTTCAGTGCAGCCTGCAGGCATTCTTCTTTTTCAGAGCATTTAAAGCATTCAGGCACGATTTCCCTGAGGCCTTCATTCCCCATGGGAAAGACATTATCCAGGATTCCGAAGCAGTCTTTGCGGGGTTGAGTCATGATGTTCGTGTTTTCCTTCCGGTTTATCCATTTTGAGCCACAAGCGCCCGCAATATACACTATTCGTTCCAATGAATAAACCCCCCATGTGAACATAGGGGGCAGGGTGCGGTTATCAGGGTGCGGGATGAAATTCAAAGTTGTTTTTTCTGCACCCTGCACCCTGACAACTGCCCCCTGTGAAAGGTTGCCGGTAATTTCGTTGACATGGGAAATGTGAAATTCTATGATTTAAAGCATGGAAAAAACGAATAGAATCTATCTGGTCAGGCATGGTCAGGTAAAAGGCCATGAAGAAATTCCCATATGTGGCCATACGGATGTGGATTTGACGGAGGTCGGTGTGCTTCAGTTGGACAGAGTGGCTGAGCGGTTACGGTTGGCCGAGATCGGCGCCATTTATGCCAGCGATCTCAATCGATCCGTGACCGGTGCTCGTCAGATTGGCTGTTATCACAATGTGGCGATTCATTCTCTGCCGGAGCTTCGAGAGATGTATTTCGGTGACTGGGAAGGATGCACTCTGGGGAAAATCATCAAAGACTACCCCGAGGAAGTGGAAGAAAGGAAAAAGGATCCTGCCCATTATGCCTGTCCGGGGGGCGGCGAATCGATTTCCCGGTTGTCGGACAGGATTATACCGGCTTTTGAGAGAATACGCACTGAAGAAGCCGGAAAAGAGATTGTTATTGTGGCCCATGGGGGGGTTAATCGCGTTATCCTGTCACATGTATTGGGGCTTGATCTGAGCCGAATATTCAATATTCAGCAGGATTATGGGTGCTTGAATATCGTTGATTATTTTCCTGACACGGTTGTGGTTCAACTGATTAATGGATGATAAAGATGATGGTTAATTTAAAAACAGCGACAGCCGAACTTACAGCCGGAAATAATACACCGGCACACAATGGGTTTGAAGAAATTCTGCAGCGGGCCTTATCACTCAAGGAACTGGGGCTGTTGGACAAAGCAGTGGCTGAGTATGAAAATCTTCTGAAGACCGATTGTCCGCCGTCAAAAATCATTCCAGGTATGATGGACTGTCTATTAAAGACCCAGTCGCCCTCAAAAATCATCCGGAAAATTGATAAAGTTGTCCACGGATTGCGGTTAAGTGCTTTGCGGATTGCCCAGATCCACTTTGTTTTGGGACTGGAGAATGAAAGACGGGGGCATGAGGACCTCGCACTGGACATGTATAGAGCGGCCTCGGAAGCGGACCCGAAAAACAAAAAAATTAAAGAGAAGATTATCCGGATTGTTTCGAAATTGTATTCAGGTTCCCGTTATGACTACCTGCTTCGAAAAAAAATGGTGACGCCTGATCAGCTTCGAACAGCACTGTCACTCTCTAAAAAGACCAAACAGAGCGTCGAATACTTATTGATTGAACAATTTAATATTCCAAAAATCGAAGTCGGAGAGTCCCTCTCCCTGTACTATAAATGTCCTTTTCGATCATTTGACCCTAAAACTGCGGTCCCTGTGGAGCTCATCGGCAATTTGAAAAAATCTTTTTTGCTGCACGATTCGTGGGTTCCCATGAGCTGGGGGAAAAATGGGGTGGAGATTCTGATCGATGACCCTGGAGACCTGAGAAAAACGGGCCAGATCAGGGGCTTGACCAAAACCACACGGATTATTTTTTCCGTAGGGATCAGGGAGGATATTGAAAAGTACGTGTTTCATTTTTTTGACGGGAAAACGGAATCCTCCGCGAAAGACATGATTACCGAACTGGATATGATCCCTGATATCGATTTTGAAGAGGAGGATGACGACCTTCTGGAGGCGGAAGAAGATCTTCTGAACGAAGAATCAAGTCAGGTGGTTCGACTGGTGGACCAGGTTATCATTAATGCGTACCGGAAAAATGCATCGGACATTCATATCGAGCCATCGCCCGAGACCCGGAAAACCGGCATCCGATTTCGATTGGACGGCGTTTGCCAGGAATACGCTCAGGTCCCCGAGCATATGGCCCGGGGGATCCTTTCCCGGTTGAAAATCATGGCGGGCATCGATATCGCCGAACGGCGGTTGCCCCAGGACGGAAAAATAAAATTCAGGCGTAAAGGTGTAAAGCCCTTTGAGCTTCGCTTGGCCACCATTCCCACTGCCGGCGGCCGTGAAGATGCGGTTCTGAGGGTCCTGGCCAGTGCCGGCGCCATGGCTTTTTCCGACATGGGGTTGAATGAGCGGAACATGAAAGTCATGGAGCGGATTCTCGATCAGCCCTACGGCATGATTCTGGTGGTGGGGCCGACGGGTTCCGGTAAGACCACCACGCTCCATTCCGCGCTGGGCCGCATCAACAACCCCGGTATTAAAATCTGGACGGCTGAAGACCCGGTGGAGATTACGCAGATCGGGCTCAGACAGGTGGAGGCCAAACCCAAAATCGGTCTCGATTTTGCGAGAATCATGAGATCCTTTCTAAGGGCCGACCCGGATGTGATCATGATCGGGGAGATGCGCGATTTTGAAACAGCGTCCATCGGAATTGAAGCGTCTTTGACCGGTCACCTGGTGTTTTCCACGCTGCATACCAACAGCGCCCCCGAAACCGTCACCCGGCTGCTGGATATGGGGTTGAATCCCCTCAATTTTTCCGACTCCCTGCTGGGCGTTCTGGCCCAGCGGCTGCTTCGAAGACTGTGCCCGAAATGCAAGAAAAAATACCATCCGTCCAGAGAAGAATTTGACGAGATTATATCTGAATACGGCAGAGAAGCTTTCAAGATAACCCAAATTGAATATACGCCTGATTTAACCCTGTATCGCCCCTGGAAGTGCGATGCCTGTTCCGGAACCGGATATAAAGGGCGTATGGGCATACACGAACTGCTGGAGGGCACACCGGAGATAAAGGCACTTATCAAAAAGAAGTCGACCTCAGAGCAAATTTTAAAAATCAGCGCCGGTCAGGGGATGGCAACGCTCAAGCAGGACGGCATCGTAAAAGCCTTTTTAGGATTAACGGATATGGATGAGGTAAGAAGAGTCTGTATTAATTGATGACCGGCTCATCGGGAGGTGTTGGCCATGGCAAAGAAGGCCCTGGTGGTGGATAATGACTTTTTCTTTGTGGAATTTCTTACGGAACTTCTTGAAAATAGGGGTTATGAAGTCATTAAGGCCTATGATGGAAAAGAAGGGATTTCAAAACTGGAAGATACGGCTTTTGACATCCTTTTTGCCGATCTTATTATGCCCAAAATAGACGGATTGCAGCTGATCAAATTTGCGCGCAGTAAATTTCCAGCGGATCAGCTGGCAATTATTGCGGTTTCAGGCACCCTTATTGAACAGATGGATGATATCAAAAATATCGGTGCGGATTACTGTGTCGTAAAAGGGCCACTGGAGGAGATGACGGAATACATTAACGGTTTTCTAAAAAACCTTGAGGATTATGGCACCATCGAATCAGAGCGTGAACAACTTGTTGAATCCGGAAACCTGTATCCCCGTCAGGCCACCGCTGAGCTGGTTGAGAAAATGAAGTTTCAAAGCGCGGTTTTTGAGAGTATCGGCATCGGTATTCTGGTGGTGGATCGGGATGCACGGGTGATGAGTGCCAATGCCATGGCCCTTGAGCTCCTCAACAAGCCCCTTGAAGATGTGTTGAATCTCAGGATTACCGACGTTTTTCCTCAGGAAGGGCGCGGTCGGTTGGTGAAGGCTTTAAAGGAGGTGGCCAAAAACCTTGATTTGAAGCGTCGTAGCTTTCATTTGAAGTCTGGTTCTGAGACGCTAAAGTTGGTGGTGTCAATGCTCAGAATGGGCAACGACCTGGATGGATGGATTCTGACAATGGAGGAAATAAACTTATGAGTCGAACAAGCATCAGAAATAAGCTTATCCTCAGTTTTCTGGTTTTGCTGCTGCTGCTGATGATGGTTGTGGCCGTCATTAACCGGTTGACCGATGATTATTATACGGCACAGGCCATCTCCGTTGCACTGGCCCTGGCAGCCGGCGCTGTTTTCGGGGGCTATTTTTCAAGATCTATCGTTCGCCGCCTAAACAGCCTGAGCACTGTGGCAAGGGAGATTAGCCACGGGGATCTCTCAAAGGATATCCCGTTGTTGAGTCAAGATGAAATTCGGGATCTGGAAGAAGTATTCGCTTCCATGGTGAAGGATCTCAGAGAGATGATTTTGGACATTAAAAACGTCGCTTCTAAAATGGAGGAAACCAACAGGGACCTCAGCAGCCTTTCGGAAAAGGTTTTGGCCAGCAGTCAGGAAATTGACGAGTCGGCCATGGCCATTGCCAAGGGGTCTGAGCAGCAGACCATGATTGTTCAAAAGACATCCCTGATCATTAACAACAGCCTTGATCAGATGGACGCGGCCGGCCGCCAGTCAGCCCAGACGGTTTTGAAAATCGATAACGCGTTGGTTAAAACGGGAAGCGGCGAAACCAAAGCCCGGGAAACCCTTAGGTATCTTGACAATGTCCTCAACCAGATTGCGGAAAACACCAAACCCATTTATCGGTTGAGCAACAAAGTTGACAAGATCCGGATGGTGATGCATGTCATGGACGAAGTGGCCCAGAAAACAGAGCTGCTTTCCCTGAACGCCTCCATTGAGGCCACCCGGGCCGGTGAAATGGGTAAAGGGTTTGCATTGGTGGCCAATGAGATCCGGAGCATGGCGGAAAATTCGAAACGGTCCTCCCAGGAGATCAGGCGAATCGTAGACGATATATTTCAAGACAACAAAGCGGTGATTCACGCGCTCCGGAAAAGCGAGGAAGATGTGGGTAAAGGGCGCAGCATTATCACGGGTATGGTCGGTACCTTCAAAGAGATGGTATCCGGCGTCAAGGAAATTTCCTCCGAGGTGAAATTGGTTGAAAAGGTAACACTGAAGCAGATCAAGGAAATACGGGGGCTGCTGACTCATTTTGAGGCGCTTTCGCGACTGGCCCAGGAAAATTTTGTGTCCACCCAGAAGACCACCGTTGGGACCCGGAATCAGAAGGAAGGGATGCAGAAGATTGTCGAGCTGATGCAGTCTTTAAATGCGTTGTCAGAACTAATGATGTCATCTCAGCGGCGTTTCAGGCTCCGCGGGGATTAAGGATGGATATCTTTATTTTCGAGGCTGCCGGGCATTATATCGGTATCGAGGCCAAATACATATACCGTATTGCGGATAACGTTATGATCGTACCCGTGCCTCTGGTGCCGGCCTGTTACGAAGGCCTTATATACTACAGGGGTGATTTGTTTGATGTGATTGATATGGGTCGCCTGATGGAAAACGAAACCTCAACGCTGCATGATGATCCCTACATCATTTTGTTGAAATGGGATACGGGGAAGCTGGGGTTGATTCCTGACAGGATTGTGGGCATGAAGTGGGTTGAGGGCAACGGCGGGACCTTGACCGTTTTTAACAAAAAGGGGGATACGGCGAATTTGATGACGCCGGACGAGATCTGGAACAAGCTGGCAGGATTGGCCTATGGAACTTGATAAATACCAGAAAATTTTCATCCAGGAATCGAGCAAATATCTTGATGAGTTGGATACTGTTTTGATCAGGGTGGAAAAGAACCTTCAAGATCAGCAGTTGTGGGGTGACATACACGGCAAAATCCATTCCGTGAAGGGTATGGCCAGAGCCCTCAGCATGACGGATCTGGCCACTTTTTGTCATGCCATGGAATCCTGGTGTAAATCATTTCAGGACGGTACCAAAATCCCTGATGAGCGGATTGTTCAATTGTTGTTTGACGGCACGGACCTTCTCAAGGCTTTTGTGGCGGGAAAGGGCAAGATCAGCGAGCCGGAGGACCTGGAAAGACTGCGGTCGATTTCCGAAGATCTGGCAAAAGCCCCCGAGGATTTGGTCGATCGTGCGGAGTCTGAGATCCGGCCGTCTGCAGCGCCTGGGAAAATTGATCGCATACGGGTCGATTATGCCTTGATTGAATCGCTTCTGGCTCGCTCCCAGGAAATCATGCTGCTGGAAAAGACGCTCCCTCCACTGACCCAGGATCAGATATCCGCAGGTCTTGGAACCTGGATTAGTCATTACATTTCCATGCTCAAAGGCCTCTATTTCCAGTTGGCCCAGCTCAGGCTGATGCCCGTTCAGGACTTTGGGGAGCTGTTTAGAAAGACCATTCGCGATCTGGCGAAATCCTACAACCGGGATGTGACGCTTGAAATTGTGGGGGGCGAAATTGAGGTGGATATCGGTTTGATGGATCGCTTGAGAGAACCGTTTATGCACCTGTTGCGCAATGCTGTAGCCCACGGTATCGAGCCACCGGATGAACGGGAAAAATCCGGTAAGACCCGGGAGGGAAAAATTGTTCTGGAAGCGGAAAGGCGGGGGGATCAACTGATACTGACAATCAGTGATGATGGCCGGGGTCTTGACCGCGAAGCCATCAGTGCGTACCTGAAAGACAAGATGGGCATGAGCCATGAGGAGATGAACGCGCTTTCAAACGAGAAGCTCCTGAACATTATTTGTCGACCGGACTTTTCATCCGTCGGAGAGACGACCCAGCTGGCGGGAAGAGGGATCGGTATGAATGTCATTGCCCAGTCCATTGAATATCTGGGCGGCAACATGAAAATCCAATCGGAGCCTTCTAAAGGGATCCGGTTTATCATAAGCCTGCCCCTTTCTCTTTCCATTATCTATGCGGTTCTGTTCAGGCTCGGAAATTATATTCTGGCCATTCCCACATCCCACGTGCAAGCCATTGAAAATGAGGATTTGAAATCTTCCGAAACGGTTGAACAATTCTGTGATCTCAGAAGCCTGTTGCGAATGGATGCGGAAGGATCGGGTAAGGGCCATATTATCCGGCTGCGGCAGTCTGCGAAACCCCATGTGCCACCCCCGGATAACAAAGGTTTGGGGGTTGCGGCTGACGCCATTATCGGCAACATGCCGCTAATGGCCATTCCGTTGGGAGAGCTGCTGGCCAAAACAGGGCTTTTTGCGGGCGTGGGCATCATGGAAAACGGCGACATTTCCCTTATTCTCGATCTTGAAAAAATTCAGACGGCTGTGGCATAGGTGGCATGAAAGGCGGCCAAGGGGGGCGTCAGTAAGTCAGTTCTTTTCGTGATGCCTTGAAGCAGGAGCTCTAACTGGCTTCAAGGGTCATGAAAACAGGACTTTTCCGTTTTCGAAGGATGCGATTCGTGCAAGGGAATACACTTCAATCCCCGCGTCCCTCACCAGACTTCCACCATCCTGAAAAGCCTTTTCAATCACGATTCCCGCCCCGACCGGGTCGGCGCCGGATTGATGAACAATATTGATAAGACCCAGCAATGCTTGTCCCTTTGCCAGGAAGTCATCCACCAGCAATACCCTGTCATCAGGTGTAAGAAAACGCCTGTTCACCATGATGGTGAATGCTCTTTGTTTGGTGAAGGAAAAGATTTCGGCAGCGTATTGATCATCTACCGTCGTTAAGGACGGCGTTTTACGGGCGAAAACCGCCGGCACATGAAAGTATCGGGCCAACGAACAGACCACGGCGATTCCGGATGTTTCAACGGTCAGGACTTTTGTAGCGCCACATTCCTTGAAGTGATCGAAAAAGGCACGACCCATCCGATCCATCAACCCCATATCGATTTGGTGATTCAGGAAACTGTCGACCTTTAATACATGGCTATTGAGGACGCGGCCATCCGTTAAAATCCTTTTTTTTAATTCATCCATGACGCCTCGACAACGTCCACTTTCCGGGTGGTTAATAGAAATGCCGGTCCTTTTTGTCGGTCCATGCCTGGTAGGCTTTGAGGCCCAGATCCTGTCGATACTGCTTGATCTTGATGCGACGCTGGTCCAGGGGCAGGGCAAAATCTTCGTATTGAAAAGCGTCGTCAAAACCGATTTTCCGGGTATCTTCCAGGTCGCAGGCAAAGTAAACTGCATCGATCCTGGCCCAGTAGATGGCACTCATGCACATGGGACAGGGTTCAGCGCTGATGAAAATTTCATATCCCATGAGCATCCTGGCGCGTTCGGGAACGGGATCGGGTGACCCCTCTGGACGAGCCACGAACGCGAGGGTCGACTTGTTCCGGTTGGGGGGACTGATGGAGGGGGAGTAGGGATTGATGATGCGAGCGGCGTTGCGGATGGCCTCCACCTCGGCGTGGGCCGTGATATCTCCCGTGAGCAGCACCCGGTTCTGGCCCCGGGCGATAATCTCCCCGTCCTTGGCAATAACCGCCCCAAAGGGACCGCCCCAATTGTTTTCTACCGACTCCCTGGCCAATCGGCATGCTTCCGCAATCAATTCATCATGGGTCATGATTTTGCTCCTTTGTGCCGTGAAGGGATCATCTGTCTGAACAGCGGCCACTACTGGCTGCTTCCCCCTTGGAACAATTGAATCATTAATGAGATGTCACCATTTACCTTGTACTTTTGTTCCATGAACATCTGCTGCCCGTCAACTTTATGGGTCATGATGTCCATCCACACGTCAAAGGGCGTTTCAATTGTGAGGTCGGGGTTCTCCCAGGTTCCCTTTTTTGCAACGATGTTCCCTTTTTTTATAGTGAAGTAGCATGAATCCTCTACATCACCGGAAAACTTGAACTGCAATATCACCTTCTTGTCACCAACCACTTCGGATTTAATCCCGAAAGGTAAAAAGAGCATAAAGCTTTCAAGGGAGTCAGGGCGCGGAACCATCTTTTTCTTTTCAAATTCTTTGGGTGTCACCCCCTCGGCGATGCAGGTCTTCCAAAAATGGTTCGTCATTTCGGCAAAGGATTGAGCATCCACAATGGGTTGAGTGATCCGCTCCATTGTCGCTGGACTGATTTTCATGGATCTCACCAGTTCTCGTCCCGCCTGTTTTGTGGCGTCGAGAATGTCGTTTGATTTCTCCTTATAAAAGGGACCCGTCATTATTTCTGCGGCAGGGCGATAGATTTCCGCTAAAAGCTGTCGCCCCGGTGTTGCCGTTAAATAATGAGCATGGGCAGAAAGGGCACTGAAATGATCTTCATCAGGCATCCCGGCAACGGAAAGCATTACAATTGCCGGGGTTTTATTGCGCAAAGGGTGGAACATTCTGCCATCGTGAATTTCAAAAAACGGTTCCAAGGAAGGAAGCGTACGCTCGATAAAAACTTTAAGCGTCGCATTCACGCCATAGTTGTAAAGGGGCGTTGCATAGACGACCATATCGGATTCCAACCATGTTCCAAACAGTTCTTTGGTCATGTCATCTTTGTGAATACACTGACCAGGGGTCTTGGTCCAACAAGTGAAGCATCCGATGCAATTCTTGATATTTTTCTCGCGCAGGTTTATCACCTCGACATCAGCACCGGCATCGCGCATGCCCTCCACAAGGTGATTGAGCATCAGTTCGGTTTTGCTTTGACCGCCGCTTCGGGGGCTGGAATTGAGTGCAAGGATTTTCATTCTATTCTCCTATGATTTTGCTTGATTGATCAGACGTTGTGGCCACATCTGTTCAGGCCCAGTCTATTTTTTTTTGCTGCGTTCTTCGAAAAGCATGTTCAATCTTTCGATCACAGCCGGACTCGAGAGAATGCCGCCATGGGTTACATCAAAACCAAGGACCTTCTTTGCCGAAAGTTCGACCGGCAGAAAGAGTTCACTTCGCAGGGATACTGTCCCATCGTTACTGGGAGGCATGGTCAAGTGCCATCCGCCACGATAGCTGAAAAACAAGTTGTACTCCAGGTGAGACGGAAGGGGTGTTTTTGAGAGACTCTTGATAAAAGGACTTCCGGGTACCATGTCATACCAAGCAGGAATAACCACCGGACACTGTTTCACACCTTTGGCTGCAAATACGTGCCCATCCCACGGGGTAGACAATGAAACGAACAATTGCAGAACCTTGCCGCCGCCTTCGCGGATCATTCGATTTATTACATCGCGGGCGACCAATCCTCCCATACTGTGGGCGAGTATATAAAGATGTTCAAATTTGTGTTGCACCAGCAGAATGGAAAGGGTTGTGCTCACCCACTTGCTGATGATCCCGAGTCGCATCCCGGATGGATAGAACAGAACCCAAGGCTGAAATTTGTCTCGATTCAGGCCCTTGATGATATGCTTGAACTCCACCGGATTTCCCCCGGCGCCGTGAACAATCAGTATGGGGATCTTTTCCGGATCATATTTCTGAAGAAAGAAAACGCCCCCCCCGACGTCTTCCATGAATTCGAGGGGCTCCCAGAAGCCCATATCTCCATTCTTGGCCGCGAATCTCGGGTCGGAAAGCTTGACGACTTCCCCCACGCGAAACTTTCCGACGAGTTCTCTGGACATTTGGAATGGAGGCAGTTCATACAACAGGGGGAATTGTAGGTGCGCCTGTTCGGACGAACGTAGAATAACGGACAAACCCTCGTGTTTCTTGTTCGGTTTTACGATGATTGGATCGGGGGCTCCGTGCCAACCAACATATTCGTCGGGCTGAAAGATCATGTCTTCATTTCTATCTTCGAAAGCACCGACCATATAGGTTCCCGGAAGCGCAAAGAACTGGAATGGCCCCGGCTTGAACATGACCGTAGAATTGGCTATGGTATTGTCGTGATCGTCCAACATATTTACTCTGACCAAGAGAACTTTTATCGGTTTGTGGTGCGAAGTATCGCTTCTAACGGTACCCGAGACGGAACCGTATCGGTCTTGCCTCTCGAGGTCATCGTGAAGATCATAAAGCATGCAACCGCTCAGCATCCAAGTGGCGGTGACCCAGACGAAAAATTTACAAAGGAAGGGTTTCATGGATGAAGACCTCTATGTGTAAAAACCGTCACAACATTTTATTCGCGTTTGACTGGGTTGATATGAGCTTTTTTTTTGACTAAAAGCTTTAGATAAATTCCCATTGAGGGTCAAGGAAAAAAATATCCTCAAAATATGTGGCATCACGCCGGGTTGTATCGGAGAGGCTATTTTTCTATGGTCAGTGGCTTGGCGTACCCGTATTTGTGCCAATCAGCCAGAATCTTTTCCTTCACGGATTCACCACATAAATTCCCCAGGGAGAGTCTCTGTGGAACTTGTTCTCTTTCAAGATGGTCGGGATACAGACAGTTGTAGATGACCTTGGTGGATTTCCCGGAAGTCTTCTCATCAGGGGTTACGAACAACTGTAGTGGAAAAGGGGTCAGATCCGGAAACAGAAACTGCCCATGTTCGGGATGAGATCTGCCGGCAAAGGCCCAGACCACCTCGTTGATGTTGCTGGGATCAATGTCATCATCCACCAGGAGCACTTTTGACAGCAAAACACCGGCCTTGGATGGGAAAAAGATCTCCGCCAGTTGTTGAACCAGTTCTTCTCCTGAGACGCCCCCCCTGGACGACCTGTTCACCGTAACCACCAACCAGTGCACTGCCGATTCAAAGGGGATAAAGCATCCTGCCACGGGGAAATTGTGTTTTCTCAGCTCCGCCGTCACCTGGGCTGAGATGCCGATCCCCCAGCAGGTATGGTTTTCCTCAACGGGCTCTCCCGCCGCAACCACGGGAAGGATGGGTGCATTTCTGTGGGTGATGGCCGATACCTCATAAACGGGCTGAGGGGAATATCCCCCTTTCGAAATATACCCGGTATATTCTCCCATGGGGCCTTCTTCGATCTCCTTATTGGGGCTAATCGTTCCTTCGATGACGATCTCCGAACTGGCGGGAACCTGTAGGCCAACGGTTTCACAATCAATAACCTGGACGGGTTCCCCCAAGTAGCCGCCGATAAAGTCGGGTTCCGAGACACCGTCGGGAATCGGCATGCCGCCCACAAAAGGGATGGCAGGGTCGACCCCCATGGCGATGGCAAAGGGCATGGGGGTATTATTTTCTTTCCACTGATTGAAGATGACCCCCAGATGCTGTCCTTTAAAACCCGTGCCGGTCAACATGTTTTTGCCCGTGACCATGACCCTGTTGATGGACCAGTTGGTCCATTTCTTGTCAGGTGTTCTGACAATGACAATTCCCCAGGTGTTCAGGTATCTGCCACCATCGTCCTGATGAATAAAGGGGGTCGGGAATCTGTAGAGGTCCACATCGTCATCCGTGTGAATATTCTCCTTGCACGGGCCTTCTCCAACAATTTTGGGAGGGATGAATTTTCTGTCCCATGTCCTGGAAAGTGCATCGACGATCTCGGGTCCGTTGGCACGGGGTGACATTCCCAAAGATAACGCCACCCGGGCAAACGCCAGGCCTTTCTGCCGGCTCATTCCCGCCGGTGCTCCGAGCACCCGGAATCCCGGTTCAATGCCCTTGATCCGGTTGAACAAGGGCGCCGGCGCCCCCAGGTCATAGGAGTGTTTGATAATCCCCCCTATTTCCAGGTTCCAGTCCACTTCACGGTCAATTTCCTGGATTTCTCCAATTTCATTCAGTTCTTTAATATACTCTCTGAGGTTCTTCAATGGCCTTGTCCTGTTACTCATTCAAAGCGGATTTCCTTATTTCCGCGGCTCCCCCGCTGTTTGCCGAATATGGCCTAACGCAGGGCCAGATGAATATCCAACGGATCCGTGTATTTCTGTTGGTATGCAATTTTTTTCTCTAATTTCTGAATGCTTTGTCTTTTGATGAACTGTCCATAACCCTGTGTGCCCACCAGACCGTCCCTGTCGTCGTATACGACCTTTCCGCGGACAATGGTCTTAAAGGGTTTCCCTTTCAGCTTGTAGCCGTGAAAGGGGCTGTACTTGGCCATTGTTACCATTTTGTCTTTGTCGATGGTCCATTCTTTTTCAAGGTCGAAGATGGTGAAGTCCGCATCCGCTCCCATGAACATGGATCCCTTTTTGGGGTAAAGTCCGTAGTGTTTGGCCGGAAATTCGGATAATACCTCAACCAGTCTGCCGAGCGTTAGTCTACCCTTGTTGTAACCTTCACTGATGATGACGGGCGCCATGGTTTCCACTCCGGGGATACCCGGGAAAGAATGCCAGATATCGTCAGGTTTTTCGGTGGCGATCTCATAGGGGGCATGGTCGGTGGCCACAAAATCGATTCTGCCATCGGCAAGGCAGTCCCACATGACCTGATTGTCTTTTTTGCTTCTAAGCGGCGGGGCGATCTTGGCGAATTGCCTGAATTCTCCCATATGTTCCGGCGCATTCAATGTGAGGTAATGGGGGCAGACTTCGGCCGTGACATCAAGCCCTCTTTTTTTTGCTTCACCGATCAATAGCCCGCCGATGCCGGTGCTCATGTGGACGATATGCATTCTGCATCCGGTGTCTTCCGAAAAGGAGATACAGAGTTCGATGGCCGCTTTTTCGGCCAGGGTCATCCTTGCCTCGGACCAGGCCGGGCCGTCCGTACGACCTTCTTTCTCAAGTTTATTTACATAGAAGTCGCATATATCGTAATTTTCAGCGTGGACTCCCACGGGCAGGCCGGTTTTGGCCACCGTTCTGAAACATTCGAGCATTTCCGGATCCGTGACCCTCGGGTAGGTGGGGACTGACGGCGTCATGTAGACCTTAAAAGCGACGACCCCCGCATCCACCTGTGCCTGAACATTATGGAGCCGGCCTTCCCTGACATCCTCCCCGGTCACGCCGCCCCAGGAAGCGAAATCAACCATGGCCTTATCCTTGATCTTGTCGATCTTGTTGTGTAGTTGTTCCACGCTCCGGACCGAAGGTTTTGAACAGCAGGGCATATCGATGATGGTGGTGATTCCGCCGCTGGCCGCCGCGGACGTTCCGGTCAGGAAATTCTCCCTGTGGGTAAACCCGGGATCCATGATATGGGTATGGGAATCGATACAGCCCGGCAGGGTCAAATGCCCTTCGGCATCTATGGTTTCTTTCCCTTCAATGCCTTCGAGACTGTCCATGAATCCGGCCACTTTTTCATCTTGGATCAGAATGTTGGTTTTGTGGGTTCTGTCTCCCTGGGGGATACTGGCATTCTTGATAATTACATCATACATTCGATATCTCCTTTTTTTGATGATTGTCAATGGTGTACATTTTGCGGAATCAGTTTGTAGGGGTCGATCCGCAATATTCGATCCATAAGTAGCCATGGTATTCACAAAGGCTGAATAATATCATCATATCAGTTTGTTGGGCAATGTTTTTTTCTAATAGAATTAAAGAGGCGACTTGCAAGGCCAAAAATTTGACGGTCTGATGGATGGTTTTCTGACCCATGGATGTCAGAAATTTTGGGGTGTATATCAAAAGGCTCTGGTTTGCAAAGTGGGTGTGCTGCGTTAGCGGTCCTTTTTGGGTTGCTTTCCAATCGTATGATTTTCGCCGACAACAAAAAATAAATCTGTCCCCTTTTCTATTTTCTAAGCATTTCGCTTACAACTGGTTGTAAGGCTTGGGTTCAGTTCTTTTGCTGCGGGATATTGTGTTGAAAGGGGCGAAGCCATCGTCCGTCAAAACGGGTGGTGGCCATAGCGCAGTAATTTACTATTTTGCCAGCGTTATTTTCGCAACATTCCGGGGGAACGTCCTTAAGGTTGACAAGCGCAGGGATAGGCCGTAGCATGACAAAGATATAGGGTATAGACGATTAACAATGATGGCGAAAAGGGGCGGAATATCCCGGAGCCATCTTCATCGAAAAGGAGATCTTTATGATAACGGTTATCGCTTCAATTCATGTTAAACCCGGCCATATTCCTCAATTTATTGACATCTTCAAATCAAACGTTCCGGCTGTTTTGGCGGAAAAAGGGTGAATCGAGTACTACCCGACCGTTGACGTTCAGAGCGGGTTGCCGCCTCAGGAATTGGATGAGAAGGTGGTAACGGTGATAGAAAAATGGGAAAATGTCGATGCCCTCCAAAACCACCTTGGCACGCCCCACATGCTGGCCTACAGAGAACGGGTAAAAGAGATCGTTACAAAGCTTACGGTCAAGGTATTGAAAGAAGCATGACAGGGCCGCAATGACTCTTGTCGGCGAATTTAAAATCGAGGGTCCCAAAGCCGTCAGACGTTCATGCAGGACCCAAAAACCATTTCAGAGATAGACAAATTCAACCCCTTTCAATTTAGCTTAATAAGTCTGTCTGGAACGGGATCTTATGCATGCTCAAAATTGACTCACAGGAAATCATCGCAGACGCCGACGTAGAAAAGCTTTCCCGGTTTTTCATGGATCATAAGGAACGGATATACGCATTGATCCGGGAGCGCCTAAAAAAAGAACCCCCCACACCATACAAATATTTTATCTCGGACCATCCTAATGGTCAAATGCGAAGTCAGGCCTTCCTCAAGGCCTTTCAGGAAGCGCTTAATGGAAGAGTGGATGTTCTCTTTGAGGATCAGCGACAGATAGGATACAAACGGGCCATGGAAGGCTATGAGCTGAAGGATGTTTTTGCTTACAAAATGGCCTTCACGGAAGTTATGTGGTTCCTCATAAACGATTACAATGTCCATCTAAAATCAGGTGAGGATCTGATTACCTTTAATGATATGAAAGTCATTACCCATCTGACAAGTTATTCCAATTTCCTGTTGTCTAATTCTTTTCTCAGAACCCGAGACGAAATCATCAGTCACCGTCGCAATCAACTTCAAAAGCTCCACCGCTATGCCGCAAGCGCCATATCTATTTTCCAAGAGGAGGAGCTTCGGGCATACACGAACCAGGGCATATTCGATATCTTCGGCCTTGACGGCGCCTTTATGGTCCCCTATGTAAAAAAAGATGATAAAAATGGATGGAAAAAGGGGAAATTGATTGGCATACAGCCTCCCCCCGAGTTCGTTGAAAAGACCGCACATAAGGTTGTTCAGACCGACAAGGCCATGGCCATTGATGTCAATGGAACAATGATTCCCTTTGACGAGGAGGTGAAACAGGAGAACTTCCAAGCCATCTGCATTCCCATCCATACGAGCAATTTTGATGTTACAGGTCTCTTCTTCGTTCACGATCAGGGTCGGATTTTCAAGTTTCAGAGGTTTGACAAGAATCTATTATATCAATTTGCCTACTTCACCGGAGCGATCCTGTCAAACTCCCTTATGGTTTCCGAACTGGCCCGCAAAAAAGAAGAACTGCATGATTTGACGGGAAGGCTCATCTTTGTGCAGGAAGAGGAAAAAAAGAGAATTGGGGCGGATATTCACGATACCATTACCCAGGCCCTCACCGGCATCGGCTATAAAGCCCTCCTCTGCCAGGCCCTCATCAACAAGGATTCACCGAGGCTTGAAGAGGAACTGAACCGCCTCGTGCATGACATCAACGGGGCATTGCGAGAATCCCGCAATATTATCAGTGATTTGAGGCCGAAAATATTGGATGACCTGGGGGTTGTGCCTGCGTTTAATAGAGCAATCGCCAATTTTATGGAGGATTCCAGCCTGGAAGTCCACTTTGAATGCCCGGAAACACTGAGTGTAAATTCCGATGTTGGGATTGCCTTTTACCGGATCTTTCAAGAGGCGCTTCGCAATATATATAAGCATGCCCGGGCGTCAAAGGTGGATATCTCTCTGACTATTGACAGTAGAAACCGGTTATCCTTGGTTGTGAGGGACAATGGCCGGGGACTTGTCTTAGATCCTGATTCCGAACGTGTCGGCAATTCGGGTATGGGGCTGTTGACAATGCGTGAAAGGGCTGAAGATTTAGGGGGGCAATTCGTTATTGACTCAAAAAGCGGGAATGGGTGCCGGATTATGGTAACCGTTCCCTTGTAGCCGGGGACGTGAAATAATGACGGAAATCAGAGTCATCGTTGTTGACGATCACATCATTGTCAGGGAAGGCTTGAAGGCGCTTTTGGAACTGGAACCTGACATCCGAGTGGTTTACGGGGCGGCATCAAGCCTGGAATGCCTTGAAGTTCTCGATGAGTACCGCCCTCATGTGGTGTTGATGGATCTCAAGATGCCAGGCGTAGGGGGTATTGAAGCCCTTCGGTTAATCAAACGCAGCAGGCCGCAAATCAAGGTCGTCTTGATCACGAATTATGACGATGAAGAATATGTTGTCGAGGCAATTAAGGCGAATGCGGACGGTTATGTGCTCAAGGACGTCGAGAAGGGAGCGCTGGTCAGGATCTTGCGTCTCGTACTTCAGGGTCATTCATACATGGATCCTTCCGTAACGGGCAAGGTATTCCGGGAATTAAAAGGGACTAATCGGTCCAAACAGGCGCCTTCACGGACCACCCTTTCCCAGAGGGAGCTTCAAATTCTTGAGTGCGTGGTGGATGGGAAGTCGAATCGACAGATTGCGGAATCTGTCTACATTTCTTTAGATACCGTCAAATCACATCTTAAGAAGATATATCAGAAGCTGGGAGTATCCAAACGGTCGCAAGCCATTAAAACGGCCCTCAATGAAAGGCTTATTTACTTGCCCAAATAACCGGGTCGGCGTAGCGCTCCATGATGATCGGTCGGACAGAGCATCCGGAACATTTCGAATCCAACGCCGGCCTCATTTCCACATGGAGATTTTTACATTCTTCTCAGGGCAATCATCACTACATCCTAACGAATAAGGATAGATTGTGTGAGCGTAGCGAGCCACGATCTTATCCTGTGGTT
>CAYPQJ010000024.1:0-31507 GCA_964412835.1 uncultured Desulfobacteraceae bacterium
AAAACATCACGCAGGAGTTTGATAATTTCGTGCGTCTGCTCCAGATGCACAGAGGACGTTCCAGGTTCCGCCCACAGATAGGTCACAGCGTCCAGGCGAAGGATACCAGCCCCCCGGCGCACATACAGGAGCATGGTTTCAATGATAAACATGAGCACATCCGGATTTTTGTAGTTAAGGTCCACCTGATCTGCTGAGAAAGTGGTCCACACATATCGGTCCCCCTCAATTGTGCGGAATTTTGTCAGCAGATCAGAGGTTCGAGGACGGACGATGATCTTTCGCTGCTCAGGTGTCAGTGCGTCACGGGATTTGTATGCAATGGCAATGTCTTTAAAATCCGGGCTCCCATTCAGGAATTCCTGAAATGCGGGACTCTTGGCGGAAATGTGGTTGAGGACCCCGTCAAACATGAGTTGGTAACGCTTTCCCATATTCTCAATATCCTGCCAGGATCCCAAGTTGGGGTCAACACTTTGAAAGTCAGTGACGGAAAACCCCTTATCGGAAGAGTATGGAAAGAAAGGAAGGATGTGCAGGGTATTGAAGGTATCCCTTAGACCGGAATACTGTACAAATTTGTCCAGACAGTCCAAGGGAGAGTGACCTTTCCCGCGAAGCAGATCACCGTAAGTGATGAGAATCATATCCCGATGTGTAAAACGGTCTTGAGGATCAAACCCCTTTTCCCGGTCAATCATTTCCTGGGGCTTATGGGCGTAGTGTACCCTGAGAATTCTTTCGAGTTCCGGCATATATTTTTCAGCCGCTGCTTCCCCGTAAAGAAATTTCAGCCTGCCCATCATCTTCTCCCGTGCTTTGCCGGGGATTTCCAAAAGCGGCCTTGAATAGTCCGGTTGCGCATAGTGAGGAATTCGCATACTCCGGCTCGACTTTTCCCCCTCGAAACTTTCGGAATAATTTTTTGGTTCTGAATTTTCCATTGCGTATCTTTTCTCCTATAAATCAATACTCGAAATCATGGCGGTAATCCGCCATTTGAGAATTGCCGACAAGCGAATCCAGACGTTCCACCAGGTACAGAGGAAGAGAAAATAATTGGTATTTCAAATTATGACGTTTTTTATTTACACTGATCACAGTGTCGACCTGCTGAACAGTTGGGAGGTTTGAATCGAACCGAACGGCAAAGGGCGCCTGCTTGGTACCCATAAACTGATGCAGGGATTTCAGGGTTCCGGTGGCGCCGGATTTAACTTCTATCGGGACTATGTTTCCGCTTAGGCCGACAACAAAATCGAGTTCAGCATTTGACGAACTTCCTTCACGTAACCAGTAATTTAATTCACGATTCGGTTTATCTGCAAGCATGGCTTGTAAATGTTGTCCGACAAATTGTTCAGCAATGGCTCCCTGGTTAATGAGTTTTTTCTCATCCATCTGTGAAAGGTTACGCCAATCCAAACCACAAATAGCATTCATCAATCCAATGTCGAGGAAGAGCAATTTGTAGACCCTATTCTTAATATCAGCTTGCAGCGGCATACCAGAGCAATTACTATGGATAACCTTGCCGATCACCCTTGCCATTGCCAGCAATTCAATATCTTTTTTGATGGTAACACTCTGGTCCTGAGATGAAATATTTGAGTATTTGATTTTCACACCGACATTTCCGGCGGCAAAATTAAATACATTCAACATCCGATTTAAATTTCTTGTACCCGCATATTTCGGAAAATCATCCCGATAGGTTTCTATTATGGAACCATGTACTTCGCTTACAGCCTTATAACTGTGACTATCTGCAAAAACAGCAACAGCTTCAGGCATACCACCGACAAAATAATAGGAGCGAAGTAACTGTAGTAGCCGTTGATGGATAATCTCTCCAATTTTCCGGCCTGTTTCATACTGACCAATAAAATCATAAAGCTGCTCTTCACCCATTGCCAGCAGAAACTCACAAAATGTCATGGGTCCCATGTGTAAATACTGGATTCTTCCAACAGGCATGGAAAAAGTATGGTCTGCCAGAGCGAATTCCAACAATGATCCTGCACTAACAACCGGGAAATCCGGCATGTCCTCATAAAAATATCGCAAAGCAGGAATGGCTTCTGGAACAGCTTGAATTTCATCAAGAAACAAAAGAGTATCATCAGCTATGGCCGATATATTCGGTAAAAACTCTATTTGCTGAAGTATCTGTTCGGGATTTTTGCCGGAGAAAATGATCGACAACTCAGGGTAACGTTCCAGGTTGACATTACATAACGTTTGGTGATTCTTTCGGGCAAATAACGCTACCAATGTCGATTTACCAACCTGCCTGGCGCCACGAATAATCAGCGGTTTACGGTGTTTACCGTTTAACCAGTTATGTAGAAATTGTAATTGTTGCCGTTCCATTTATAGGCGCCTCCCATTTGCCTAAGCGTCAAAACACACCGATTATATCATACAGTGATTATTGTTTCAATGGTGTGTTTTGCAATCAGGGCAATTTTCAACATCACCAAAGATTGGAATGGCGCCGAAACGGATTCCGTCGTAAATTTTCCTTTTCTTTTGATCAGGATGAGTGACGTGGGGTAGGGTCCGCGACGTTCATTTCGATTATCTCCACTCTGTCAGGATTTGAGCGACTTAATCAAGAAAAGATTCAATTTTTGAAGTAATGAGATCCACATCATCAATTGAAACATCGGAAAACCAGGTTTTCTGAGGGTAAATCATCACGTTGGGCCCTTTGGCGCAAAGCCCCATACACCCTGATTGAGAGACCCTCACCCTGCCCTTCCAGCCCCTGTCGGCGACCGCTTCTTTCAGGGCCTTTCGAATAGCCGGGCTGTTACCGTCTGCACAGGATTTCTTCTTTCCGAGTCGGTCATTGGTACAAACAAAAACATGACACACAAAGGGGGATTCTTTCTGATCAGCCAATTTGTTCTCCTTTCACGTATTCGGGAAAAACATTTCTCACGCAAAGGCGCCAAGATTTTTCAGGAATTCATTTTGCTTTTCTTTGCGGGCTTTGCGGCTTTGCGTGAGGCCTTTTTGATTATGGTTTCGCGTTTTTAGGCTTTCCGTTCCTCAATGGGTTCGTACTCACAGCCGGTCAACCCACAGTATTCGCCCACATACTCCGCTTTGGGTCGATAAAGTGCGGGTTTTTCCTGAGCATCGGCGAATTTTTCTTCAATGATATGGGCGCACCAGCCGGAAACCCTTGAAATGGCAAAAATTGGGGTCATAAAATCGAGGGGGATACCCATAATATGATAAACCGGCGCACTGTAAAAATCCACATTGGGCAAGATATTGGGTTTGCCTCTTTCCCGAAAGGCCTTGATGCCGTATTCCTCAATCTGGGTTGAAAGGATATGCCAACGCTCCCGACCGGTTTTCCGCCCAAGCCTTTGCGCCATCTTTTTAAGGAATTTTGCCCTTGGATCCATGGTTTTATACACGGCATGGCCCATTCCCATGATCTTTCCGCCCCCGTCCAACTCCTGTTTCACCCATCCCGGAATGTCTTTTTCATCTTCCAGTTCCAGGAGCATTTTCATAACCCGGGCATTGGCACCCCCGTGAAGGCTTCCGGAAAGAGCCCCGATTCCGGCACAAACGCCCGCATACATGTGGGCCCTGGTGGAAACCACTTCCCGGCAGGCGAAGGTAGACGCATTGAACGTGTGGTCCGCATGGAGCACCAGGCACGTATCCAGGTCACGGGCCATTTCTTCATCCGGTTTTTCACCATGAAACTGCCACAGGAAATTGGCGGCATGGGACAATGAATCATCAGACGGCAATGGCGCCAACCCTTTCTTTATCCTGTGCCAGGCGGCAACCAGTACCGGCATACGGGCCACCAGTCGAATGGCCATGGTCATATTGGCGGTCCTTGAATCTTCCTTTAAATCAGGGTCTGACATGGCAAGGGCGGCAATGGAGGACTGAAGGACATCCATAGGGGATGCGTCTTCAGGAAAATTTTCTAAATTTTGGACCACATAATCCGGCAGGGACCTGGCTTCCCTAACCACTTTTTCAAAGCTTTCAAGCGCCTTCCCATCAGGCAGGACACCGTATAAAACGAGGTAAACCACCTCCATAAAGGTAGAGGCTTTCGCCAACTGTTCGATGCGATACCCTCGATACAACAAAATGCCGTTGTCACCGTCAATAAAACTGATTTTGGTATCAGCAACGGTTACCCCTCGAAGACCGACATTTTTCACATGCACTGTCTGCGACATTTTATCCTCCCGTATTCCGGTTCAACGACAGGGGCAAAACGGAATCAATCAATTTCCGTTCATTGGCCATTAACGATCGCCACTTGAGATTATATACTTTATAAAGTCCCATTCCGGATGACAACTTGATAACCGCCACTTTCATCTCATTTTCAGAGTCCCGGCTATAACGCACCCAAAGTACCTTTTGAACGTCAAGATTAAATTCCCTGCAAACACCTATAACCAAATCTTGATAGCGTTTATGAATAGAATAGCCTTCTTTCGTATCCGCGGCAAGGACAATGACAGGCTTGAGTAACACCACGTCAGGCTTTTCATCGGAAAAATCAACAATGGTGAGGTAATGGGATCCGGGCCACCAGCTTACCGGCTTGTGGTCGCCGTCCTTTTTACCATCCCAAGTATACTTGCCGTTAAAAACAATCACTCTAATTCCTTCCACGAGATACAGTCACCACGACAGTTCTTTATGGCCTCGTCAATGTCTTCTTTGGGATAATCATCTGAATGGATTACTTCCACATATCCGGCCTCATTGATTTGAAATATCCCGGGACATAAATCAACGCAGATGCCACACATGCTGCAGTCGCTTAAATCAATGTCAGGGTTTTTCATGAGGGTTTTCCGCCATGTTCCTCAAAAAACCGTTCAACCGCCTCGAAAGCCGATTTCAAATGGGCAAAATCTTCGACGGCACCGTGAAGGGCACCGTCCTTTCCCTTGAGTTCAAGCGCATGGGCCAATTTACGGAACTTTTCAGCGCCCATATTCGCAGCCGCCCCTTTGATGGAATGGGCTGACGCTTCCGCACTCGATGAATCCTCTTCCTTGATGGCCACTTCCAGCCGGGCCAAATGAAGCGATGTGTCCTTAAGAAAAAGGTCTGTGATTTCGTGTTCAAAATCCTTGTCCCCGGCGCTTAAATCCTTCAAACGCCTCAAGTCCACGGGTAAGTCGGGATCAGAGGGATAACGATCCACCCCCACGGACGGTCTGATAACTTTTTTGCCCGCCCAGCGCTGAACCATTTCCAGCAACCCTTTGGGCTTCACCGGCTTCGAAATGTAGTCATCCATGCCGGCTGCAATACACTTTTCTCGATCACCCTTCATGGCATGTGCCGTCATGGCGATGACAGGCAGTTCCCTGTACTCCGGCGCCATTTTCCTGATCTCGGCGGTCGCCGCATATCCATCCATCTCGGGCATTTGAATATCCATAAAGACCATATCATAGGATGTATTCTTGACCACTGCCAACGCCTCGATGCCATTATTGGCCACATCGACCTTATGCCCTGCCTTTTCAAGTATGCGCATTGCCACTTTCTGGTTCACCAGATTATCTTCCACCACCAGCAACCGGGCCTTTCCTGCAGCATCCTCTCCCAGGCTGTGCCGGGTAATGATCACCGCTTCGCGCCCTTTCTGTTCAGGGTGGTCCTCGGTATCCGGATCTACAAGGGTTTCGGCCAGAGCATCCAGAAGTTGGGATTGGCGAACCGGTTTGGTCAGATAGGCCGCACAACCCAGTTCCTTGAATCGGCGCGCATCCCCTCGCTCACCCACGGATGTCAGGATCAATATGCGGGTATTATCATTTTTTTTATGGGATCGGACGGCACGGACCACATCTTCACCATCCATTTCAGGCATCTGATGGTCCAGCAGAATGGCATCAAAGGGGCGATCCTCGGCCATTCTCAGGTTCAAAAGTGCGAGGGCTTCTTTTCCGCTTTCAACCTCTTCCGGAAAACACCCGAATGAAGCCAGCGTTTTATTCAGGATGGTACGATTGGTGGCGTTATCGTCCACAATCAGGATGTGACTTCCCCTGACGCTTTGACGGGTTTTCATGGGAAGTTTTTGACCCTTGTCCTGTTTGCCGAAAGGTACGGTAAACCAGAAGGTGCTCCCTTTTCCCTCTTCACTCTCCAGACCCATCTGGCCACCCATCATTTCCACCAGCCGCTTTGAAATGCTCAAACCCAGGCCGGTTCCTCCGAAACGGCGGGTCGTACCGCCGTCCACCTGGGTGAAGCTGCCGAAAACAGCAGCCTGACGATCTTGTGGGATACCGATGCCGGTGTCGGATATGGCAAATCGAATCAGGACCAGGTTATCTTCGTCCCGAATCATTGAGGCATGGATATCAACATTACCTTTTTCCGTAAATTTGACGGCGTTCCCGGACAGGTTCACCAGTACCTGCCGCAACCGTTCCGGATCGCCTTTCAACCTCACTTCACAATAGGGATCCACAAAACAGGTAAATTCAATCCGTTTGGCCTGAGCATTGGGCGCCATCATTTCGCCCACCCCTTCGACCACGTACCGAAGGTCGAAGCCGATTTCTTCGAATTCCAGCTTGCCGGACTCTATCTTTGAAAAATCAAGGATATCGTTGATCAACGTGAGCAAGCCGTTTGCGGCGCTTTTCACGGTGTCGGCATAATCCCGCTGCTCGGTTTCCAGATCCGTGTCCAGCAATAGCTCAGTCATGCCGATAACGGCATTCATGGGCGTTCGGATCTCATGGCTCATGTTGGCCAGAAACTGCCCCTTGGCCATGCTGGCAGCCTCGGCCTCACGCCGGGCCTTAACCAGTTGGGTTATATTTTCCTTGAGAGCGGTTTCAGCCGCCATTTCGACGGTCCTGTCCTCATAGGTCAAAAGTTGCCGGCCATCCCCCATATCCACGGCCCTGAATCGTATCATCTTATCGGTGCCGTCTTTACACCGCACCCTGAAAGTTCTGGGTTCAGGCCTTCCGGTTTCCCGCTCTATTTCCGCATCCGCCTGCCAGGTGCGAGCCACCTCATCCCGATAGGCTTCATCGGGATAGGCTTTTTTAAACCAGACTTTTTTATCGGGGATATCTTCCAGTATATACCCGAAAATCTCGGTGAACATGGGGTTTACATACTCAATCACCAGATCTTTGTTGGATATGGAAATGCCGAATGGGGAACATTCCGTCAGATGCTCAAAGTGATCCTCATTTTTCACGAGGCGTTCCCTCCGTGAGTTTCAGTTTCTATTCTCTCAAATCTTTTTTCAGCACTTTCCCCACATTGGTCTTGGGCAAATCATCCCTGAATTCAATCATGGTGGGCAATTTGTAGGCGGCCAGCTTGTCTTTGCAGTAAGAGAGAAGTTCCTCTTCGGTTCCCGTCTCGCCCTCTTTCAACACCACAAAGACCTTGACCTGTTCGCCCCTTTTCGGGTGCGGCACACCCAGGGCCGCGGCTTCCAGAACTTTGGGGTGTTCGAAGAATACTTCTTCGATATCCCGCGGATAAACGTTGTACCCACCGGAAATGATCATATCCTTCTTTCGGTCCACAATGTAGAAATAGCCGTCCTCGTCCATCTTTGCAATATCACCGGTGTGCAGCCACCCGTCCGTCAGCGTTTCGGCCGTGGCTTCCGGCTTGTTCCAGTATCCCTTCATAACCTGGGGACCTCTCACCAGCAACTCACCTGATTCCCCCACCGGCATGTCCGTCTCGCCATCATTTAAATCCACGATGCGGCACTCGGTATCGGAAATGGGCAGCCCGATACTCCCCACCTTCCGCTCACCGATAAACGGGTTGATGTGTGTCACCGGGCTCGATTCGGTCATACCGAATCCTTCAACGATGGTGGACCCTGTTTTGGCCTCAAAATCCCGAATCACTTCCACCGGCAACGGCGCGCTTCCGGAAAAGCATCCCTTGATGGAGGTCAAATCGGCCTGCCCGAAGCCGGGATCGTTCAGCAATCCGATGAACATGGTCGGCACCAGCGGGGCAAAGGTCGGCTTAAACTTGCTGATGGCCTCCAGGAGCGGCTGCGGCTGCGGCTTGGGAATCAGGATATCCCCCCAGCCGGCATAGATGCAGAAATTCATGGCCGTGGACAGGCCGAATACATGAAAAAAAGGCAATGCCCCCAACAGAACTTCCTCGCCATCGTTGAACCCCGGGAACCAGCGCCTGATATGCTGCACCTGCCTGCTGAGATTGCCGTGGGTCAGCATAACGCCTTTACTGACACCTGTTGTGCCCCCTGTGTATTGGTACATGGCTGTATCGTCAAAGGAGAGCTTTACCTTGGGGGGTTGACCGTTTAACCTTGCCAGTGCGTCTTTCCAGCGGTACACATCCGGCGCGGATTTGACATCCGCTTTCAGCCCCTTCTTCTTGCCCACCAGAGGAAACAGGAAGTTTTTGGGAAAAGGGAGATAGTCGCCGATGGAGGTATAGATGATCTGTTTGATACTGGTTTTGGGGCGCAGATCAATCATGCGATTTCCCAGAAGGTCCAGGGTAATCAAGAGCTTCGCGCCGGAATCATTAAACTGGTGTTCCAGTTCCCGGTCCGTGTATAGGGGGTTGTTCATAACAGCCGTGGCCCCGATCTTCAAAATGGCATAGTATCCTACCACACATGGAATGACATTGGGCAGCAGGATGGCCACGCTGTCCCCCTTTTGAATGCCGAAGTCGGCCAGGCAGGCGGCAAACCGATCGACCATCTCCTTGAGCTCCCGGTATGTCACCTGGTAACCCTGAAAAAGAAGCGCCATCGTGTCGGGGAATTTTTGGGCCGAGCGATCCAGGAACTCCGGAAGGCATGTTTCTTCATAATCCACAGATTCCGGAACACCTTCATCATAATGGGCCAGCCATGGTTTGTTTTGATACGCATTTGATGTGGTCATGGGATCTCCTTTTCTTCGTTTAGTATTGATCCATCAATGGGCTGAAGCATCTTGTTAGACGACACTGCATACGATCTACCGACTTGTATATATTTATGATAACGCCTTAGGCATGTCAACAAAGAGAACGGCTTTGGGGTTTTCTCACACAAAAAAGAGACATGATGAAAAAAAAGACCAGAATTGATTTCAGAACGGAGGGAGGAAAGGGCGCGCGTTGCGGATCAGGATTTTCCAGCGAAAAGGGCACTCAGCCCATCGAGCGTAAATGCCCCTTGCGCAGGCTGACAATCATCTGAAATCAAACCTTTTTATTGACCCGGAAGGTCTCATCCCCTTTTTCCAGAAAGTTGATGACCTGTGTGACAGCGGCCACGCCGGAATTGATATTGGCCTCGGCGGTCTGGGCACCCATTTTCTTGGCGGTAAAAAACGTCCGGTCCCCGCACGTGGTGCAGATTTCGTCCTTGCAATCCGGGGTCAGATCTGATCCGTAGCGGAAATCCGGTCTTTCAGAAAGCATTTTCTTCAAACCGCCCTCATCGATAACTTCTTTTCGGGCCGTGTTGATGAGGGCCGCCCCTTCTTTCATTTTGGAAAGCAGTTCGAAATTAATGGAGTTGACGGTTTCTGCATTCCCCGGAATGTGAAGGCTTACGAAATCACATGTGGAATAGAGTTCTTCTTTCGAGTCCACCGGTGTAACGCTGTCCGCCTCCATAATGCTCTTGTCCACATAGGGGTCATGGGAGTAAACGTCCATGCCGAATCCCTTGCCGAGCCGCGCCACACATTTGCCGGCATTGCCATAGGCATGAATACCGATGGATTTTCCTCTCAATTCCGTACCGGGCTTGCCCACATACTGGTGCCGAACCAGGTTGAGCATCATGCCGAAGACCAGCTCAGACACCGCATTGCTGTTCTGCCCCGGTGTGTTCATTACGCAGATACCCTTTTCAGTGGCCGCTTCCAGATCAACATTGTCGTAACCGGCGCCGCCGCGGGCCACCACTTTGAGATTCTTTGCGGCATCCAGGACTTCACGGGTAACCTTGTCGCTGCGAATAATGAGGCCGTCCGCTTCCTTCACAGCATCCACTAAATCCTGCTTATCCGTATAGTTTTCAAGCAGTTTCAGTTCAAAATCCGGGTTTTTTGCAACCACCTCTTTCATGCGGTCCACAGCGGCTTTGGCAAAAGGCTTTTCGGTAGCAACCAGTATTTTTTTTGACATTTCAAAACTCCCTATCTTTAGAATTAAACCATTTAGGTTCCGGATGAACCGCAAGATCAGCTCATCCAAACAGATTAAAAAAAGACCATCTCCGGACGGTTCAACGCCCACATTTTGGAAGAGCCGTATGCTACACCCGTCCATGGATTCAATCAAGCAATAATTTATGCCCCTTAATTCCATCTGCTTACATTCGGACATCGAACCAAAAAACCGCATTTGGCAAGAGAACGACTCACAACTCGAATCTGTATCTTGACAGGGCGCCGCCACTCTTCTAAACTGATTTTCGGCATGAATTTCCCACATTTTCAGAACCTTTTGATACGAGGTAGGATCAGTGAAAGGAAAAAAAGTCCTGGTGGGGGTTACCGGCGGGATCGCCGCCTATAAAGCAGTTGAACTGGTGCGGCTTCTGATCAAAGCGGATCTTCGGGTGGAAGTGGCCATGACCGAGAGTGCCACATGGTTCGTGACCCCGCTCACCTTTGAAACCCTTTCCGGAAACAAGGTGATCACCCGCATGTTCGGACACGTTGAGACCCCCATGGACCATATCCGTTGCGGACAGGATGCGGATCTCATTATCATTGCGCCTGCCACCGCCAACATCATTGGAAAAATGGCCCACGGCATCGGTGATGATTTTCTGTCCACCTGCATGCTGGCCGCCACCGCCAAAACCCTTCTTTGCCCGGCCATGAACGATCAGATGTTCCTGAACCCTGCGGTCCGGGACAACCTGGCGCTGCTCCAAAATAGAGGCTTTTCCGTTATGGCCCCCGGGCGCGGCGAACTGGCCTGCGGCAGTGACGGCCCCGGACGTCTGCCCGATCCCGCCGACATCCTTGAGCAGGCCCTGATACTTTTGTCGGAGCGGGACCTTGAAGGCTGCAAAATCCTGGTAACCGCGGGGCCCACAACGGAATACATAGATCCGGTCAGATTCGTCACCAACCGGTCTTCGGGGAAAATGGGCTATGCCCTGGCCCGAGCCGCCCTTCGAAGGGGCGCGGAAGTCGTTCTCGTCAGCGGCCCCACGACCCTCAAACCACCCCCCGGCATCGTCTTCTGCCCCGTCAAAACCGCGGAAGAAATGAGAGCGGCTGTTTTCGAGCATCGAAACGGCTGTCATATGATCATCAAGGCCGCCGCCGTTTCCGATTACCGACCAAAGGAGACCGCTGACCAGAAAGTCAAGAAGGGAGCGGATTCCCTTTCCCTTGACATGGTCAAGAACCCGGACATTTTGGCCTTGTTGGGGGAAACAAAAAAAGATCACCCGTGCATACTGGTGGGGTTTGCCGCGGAAACCGAAAATCTTCTTGAAAATGCACAAGAAAAGATCAATGCCAAAAACCTGGACATGATCGTGGCAAACGATGTTTCCAGAAAGGACGCGGGGTTTCAAACCGACACCAACGCGGTCAAAATCATCTATGCCGACGGCCGTGTGGAGGATTCGCCGCTCATGGGGAAAATAGAGGTGGCGCGCCTGATCCTGGACAGGGCCAAAGCACTGAAGGATGAAAACCCTTGAACAACCGTAAAGAACTCAGAGAGATCTTTTTTGAAACCAAACGGTTGATGTCAGCCTGTGAAGAGATGGGGCTTGAACCGCCCATGCTGCCGAAAGGGGCACTGGAATTCATGGAAAGACCGGTTTTAAAAAACCCCGCGCCGGCCTCGGCGCAATCAGAGAGTCTGGGAAAATCAACCCCCGAAACTCTGCAAAACAACCTCCCTGCATCCCAATTCGATTCTCTGGAAGCGCTCAGAACCCATATGGGGGACTGCCGGCGATGCGACCTTCACAAGGACAGGAACACCATGGTTTTCGGGGAAGGGAATCCGGAAGCAAGACTCGTTTTTGTGGGAGAAGGGCCGGGGTTTGATGAAGACCGTGAAGGTCGGCCTTTTGTGGGAAAATCAGGACAACTGCTCACCCGGATTATTGAAAACGGCATGGGGCTCACGAGGGAATCGGTTTACATCTGCAACGTGGTTAAATGTCGCCCCCCGGGCAACCGCGATCCGAATCCCGATGAAATCAGGGTGTGTCTTCCCTTCCTTAAAGCCCAGCTCAGCATCATTGGACCTGACGTCATCTGCGCCCTGGGCCGGGTCGCCTGCCAGGCCCTTATGGGGGGTGATTTCAAGATCACCCGCGACAGGGGGCAATGGCGAACTTATGAGGGAATCCCCCTCATGCCCACGTTTCATCCGGCTTATCTCTTGAGAAATGCCGCGGCCAAACGGCCGGTGTGGGACGATGTCAAAAGCATCATGGGCAAACTGGGGCTGGAGGTAACACAAAATGGCTGATGCATCTTCAAGAAAACCCGCACTTCTTTGTCTCTTGGCATTGCTCTTTTTTCTCATCTTACCCGCGTCCATCGCCTATTGTGAAAAATCCAATCCAGGATCGGTCTTTGTCATCGAACTGGAAGGCCCCATCAATCCCGCCACGGCAAATTTTGTGGTACGCGGCCTTGAAAAGGCAAAGGACCAGAAGGCGACGCTGGCCATTATCCGGATGGATACCCCCGGAGGCTTGGCTTCATCCATGCGCACCATTGTGAAAGCCATATTGAATTCTCCCGTTCCGGTGGTGGTTTACGTGGGACCTCGCGGCGCGGGGGCGGCATCCGCCGGCGTAATGGTGACGGTGGCAGGGCATGTGGCCGCCATGGCCCGGGGAACCAACATCGGCGCTGCCCATCCGGTCGGTGCCGGCGGCAAGGATATCGGGGGAACCATGAGCGAAAAGGTGGTCAATGACATGGCCTCCTATGCCCGGGGGATTGCCGAACAAAAAGGGAAAAACGGTCAATGGGTGGAAAAAGCCATTCGAGAAAGTGTCTCCATTACCGCCGAAGAAGCCCACGAAAAAAAGGTGGTGGATCTGGTGGTGGACGACATGGACGATCTTTTAAAATCCCTTGACGGCAAGCTCATCGACATGCCTTCCGGGAAAACCACCCTCAAGACCGCAGGGCTCAAAAAAATCCATTTCAAACCGGGGCTTCGGGATAAGATCCTAAAAATCATCAGCGACCCCAATATCGCCTACATCCTCATGATGATCGGTCTGGCGGGCCTGTACTTTGAACTCTCCCACCCAGGCGCCATTTTTCCGGGCGTCATCGGCGCCATCAGTTTGATTCTGGCTTTTTTCTCCTTTCAGACCCTCCCCGTGAACTACGCAGGCGTTGTCCTCATTTTTCTGGCCATCATCTTTTTCATTGCGGAAGTGAAAGTGGCAAGCTATGGTATTTTGTCCATCGGGGGCGTGATCGCCCTGACCCTGGGTTCCCTGATGCTCTTTGAAAACATGCGGGTTTCACTCAAGCTCATGCTGCCCACAATTGTTCTGGTGGGCGGCTTTTTCGTTATTGTGGCGGGTGTCGCATTTCGAGCCCTTCGGAGCAAACCCACGGGTGGAGCGAACGGCATCCTGGGAGAGACCGGTGTGGTCAAGGAATTGATTGCACCTGAAGGTCTGGTGTTTGTGCATGGTGAAACCTGGCGCGCTTTTTCGGAAGAACGCATTGAACCCGATGAAATGGTTGAAGTCATTGGGATCAACGGCCTGCTCCTGAATGTGCGAAAGGTGCCGGAGCGGAATCCTTAACCTTTTAAATTAGGAGTAAAATCATGTTCTATATTCTGGCAGTGGTATTCATAGGGCTATTTCTGGCAAGCGCCATCCGGGTTCTGAAAGAATACGAACGGGCTGTCATCTTCCGGCTCGGCCGTTTGATCAAAACCAAGGGACCCGGCCTGATTATCCTGATCCCCGTCATCGACAAGATGGTCAAGGTGAGTCTCCGGCTGGTGGCCATGGACGTGCCGAGTCAGGACGTCATCACCCGGGACAATGTCTCCGTCAAGGTTAACGCCGTGGTCTACTTCCGGGTCATGAATCCCAACAACGCCACGGTTGAGGTGGAGAATTACCTGTTTGCCACGTCACAGCTGGCACAAACCACGCTTCGAAGCGTATGCGGCCAGGTGGAACTGGATGAACTTCTGGCCGAACGGGACAAAATCAACACCCAGCTTCAAAATATCCTGGATAAACACACGGATCCCTGGGGCATCAAAGTGTCCACCGTGGAAGTCAAACACATCGATCTTCCACAGGAAATGCAGCGGGCCATGGCCAGGCAGGCGGAAGCGGAACGGGAACGACGGGCCAAGGTTATCAACGCGGAAGGGGAATACCAGGCCGCCAACCGGCTGGCGGATGCGGCGGAGATTATTCAGAAATACCCCGAGGCCCTTCAGTTAAGGTATCTGCAGACCGTGAAAGAAATATCCGCAGAAAGCAATTCCACCACGCTTTTTCCCATCCCCATCGATCTCTTGACGCCCTTTATCAAGAAAGGGCAGGAAAAAGAGTGACGGCGTATTGCATTTTTCAGGCCGGATGTGCTAAAAGGATTTTTTATTCAGCTTATCCGATTATTTAAATCTAGGAGAACAGGAAAATGGCAGAAGAGATTAAAGAAGAAACCAAACCCACGGTGCCGGAATTCAAGAAGCCATTGGTTAAAATGACAGCGGTGGAACTAAAAGAGGTGGCCATGGAAATTCCCGGCGCCGTCGGGGTGACCGCCATGCTGAAAGTAGATTTACTTTCCCTCATCAGAGAATATTACGGCCTTGAAGACGAGACTGTTGAAAAAAAGAAAAAAGCCAAGAAAGTCAAGGTTAAGACAACCGTCAAAGAGCTGAAAACCAAGATTATCGAATTGAGGGATAAAAAAACAGACGTCCGTGAAGCAGGTGACCCCAAGCAGATCAACAAACTCCGAAGACGAATCAACCGCCTGAAAAAGCAGACCCGAAAAGTCGCTCAAGTATGATCTTCACTTTTAATGAGCAGGCATTGGGGGCCTTCGGGCTCCTTGTCTGCTTTTGTTTTATTTGAGGGAAGAACTTGTCTAAAACCGTGGCAATCGTACCCGCTGCCGGCGCCGGGGTTCGGATGGGTGGCGATCGCGCCAAACAATACCTTCATCTGGAAGACCGACCCATCCTGGCGGTAACCCTGGAAGCATTGCAAGAGTGCGTCATGTTGGATGCCATTGTTCTGGTGGTGCCGGCAAAAGATGTGAATTACTGCCAAAAGGAAATCGTCCTAAAATTCGGTATTTTCAAGGTCGAAAACGTGGTACCGGGGGGTAAACTGAGACAGGACTCGGTCCGAATGGGTCTTGAATCCTTAAAAGGGCGGTATGATCTCGTTTTGATTCACGATGGGGTTCGCCCCATGGTCGAACCGGACCTGGTGGAAGCGGTCATCCGGACAGCCTTGAAGCATCGTGCCGCCATTGCCGCCCTTCCCGCCAAGGAAACCGTCAAATCGGTCAACAACCACCGTCAGGTGACCGGCACCTATGACCGGACTAAAGTCTGGATGGTTCAAACACCGCAGGCTTTCTATTATGAAGACATCCTGAAAGCCCACCGGGAAGCCCTGGCAAATGGATTGACCGAAGCCACCGATGACGCCTTTCTGGTTGAAAAACTGGGCATACCGGTCAGGGTGGTACAAGGGTCGGAAAAAAATATCAAGGTGACCACGCCCCATGACCTGGCGCTGGCACAATTTCTATTGCGACTGGAGCATTCCGGTTGAAAAATCATGAACATCAGAATCGGTACCCGGGGCAGTAAACTGGCCCTCAGACAGAGCGAGTGGATCAAGGAGCAACTGGAAATGCGTCACTCCGGTATCCGCGTCGATCTGATAAAAATCAAAACGACCGGGGACAAAATCCTTGACACGCCATTGAGCAAAATCGGTGGTAAAGGACTTTTTGTCAAGGAAATCGAAGAGGCTCTCCTTGAAAGCCGGGTCGATGTGGCGGTTCACAGTATGAAGGATGTGCCCGCACAATTGCCAAAGGACTTGATGCTTTCCACTTTCCCCCCGCGGGAAGATCCTTCGGACGCCCTCATTGCCCAAGGAGAGTACCTTCTGGATCAATTGCCGAAAGGCGCCAAAGTGGGGACCAGCAGCCTGAGGCGAGGGGCACAGCTGCTTCATTTTCGACCGGACCTGAAACTGGTTCCATTGCGGGGAAATGTGGATACGCGGCTTAACAAGTTGAAATCAGGGGGCCTCCAGGCCATTGTTCTGGCAACAGCGGGCCTCAACCGCCTGGGACTTTCCGATATGATTACCCAGACCATCCCCTTCCACCAGTTGCTGCCGGCCGTTGGCCAGGGGGCGCTGGGGCTTGAAGTGAGACGTGGGGATCATGAAACCATTGGGCTGCTCGATTTTTTAAACCATACGGATACCCGAACAGCGGTAACGGCCGAAAGGGCTTTTCTCCAAACCCTTGAAGGGGGTTGCCAGGTACCCATCGCAGGGTTTGCCCGCATCAATGGAGACACCCTCTCCTTTGAAGGCCTGGTGGCGGAACTGGATGGGTCAAAGATTTATAAGGAAACCGTGACCGGTAGTCGGGATGAGGCTGAAGCCATGGGCATTGCGGCAGCTCGGAACCTTCTGGCCTCGGGCGCGGGAGATGTTTTGAGAAGGCTTTATGAGGGATCTGATGGATAGGCAGGACGTAAAGCAAGGCAAAGTATATCTGATCGGGGCCGGACCCGGAGACCCGGGGTTAATGACCCTTAAGGGGAAAGACATCCTTTGTGAGGCGGATGTGATTATTTACGACTATCTGGCCAACAAGCGCTTCCTTGAATACGCAAAACCCCAGGCTGAATTGATCTATGTGGGAAAAAAGGGCGGCGACCACACCATGGGTCAGGCCGACATCAACCGGTTGATCGTTGAAAAATCCAAATCGGGTAAAAGCGTTGCACGCCTTAAAGGAGGGGACCCCTTTATTTTCGGCCGGGGGGGCGAAGAAGCCCAGGAGTTGGTGGCGGACGGCGTGCCCTTCGAGGTCGTGCCGGGCATTACATCGGCCATTTCGGTGCCTGCATACGCCGGCATCCCCCTGACACACCGGGATTACACGGCCACGGTGGCCTTTGTCACGGGCCATGAAGACCCTTTCAAAGAAAAATCGAACATTCACTGGAACAAACTGGCCACGGGGGTGGGTACCCTGGTCTTTCTCATGGGAGTGGGCAATTTGAAGAAAATTGCTGAAAACCTAGTGCATCACGGCAGGTCCTCGGATACCCCCGTGGCGGTCATCCGCAGGGGCACGGTGGCCGAACAGGAAGCCATTACGGGAAATCTTGAGAACATCGCAGAACGGGTGGCAAATGCGCGATTGCGCCCACCGGCCATTATTGTCGTGGGGGATGTGGTGGGGTTGCGGGATGAACTGAACTGGTTTGAGACCAAACCCCTCTTCGGAAAACGCATTGTGGTCACCCGGGCCCGGGAACAGGCCAGCGGGTTCCTTCAAGAACTCGCATCTCTCGGTGCGGATTGCATCCAGTTCCCCACCATTGAAATCATCTCTCCCGACAGCTGGGAACCCCTGGACAAAGCCATTTCCGACCTGGAATCCTACCAGTGGTTGTTGTTCACCTCGGTCAACGGCGTAAAATATTTCCTTCAAAGGCTCCATTCTTTGGGAAAAGATGTTCGGGATCTGAAAGGCATAAAGATCGGCGCCATCGGGCCCAAAACCGCCGACCAGTGGCATCAATTGGGCATCAAACCGGACCTGATCCCCGATGAATATCGGGCCGAAGCGGTGGTGGAATCCTTCAAGAAATGGAACACCCAAGGGGTTCGCATCCTTGTCCCAAGAGCTGCCAAGGCCAGAGAAATTCTGCCCGACCGACTGCGGGAAATGGGCGCCCGGGTAGATGTGGTGGATGCCTACAGAACCATCAGTCCAAAAGCTGATACCGCCGGGATACGTGATATGCTGGAAAAGGGGAGCATCGATATGGTCACCTTCGCCAGTTCTTCCACGGTCACCAATTTTGTCAAAATGTTTGATTCCCGGGAGGAATTAGCCAATAAGTGGATGAAACGCGTTTCCGTGGCCTGTATTGGTCCCATCACGGCGGACACCGCCAGGGAACAGGGATTTTCCGTGGACCTGATGCCCGCGGATTACACCATTGAAGCCCTGACCCGGGCCATCACGGATTTCTTTACAGCTTAATCTGCATTGAGCGAGAAAACCGTTGAAATTGGTTAATACAACCATAGAAAAACAATGGGACGACATCTAATCCTTTTTCTTTGCACCCAATCGCAACAATTCAGTCTAAGTTATGAACCTATTTTCACGTTTTCTCGTCCATAAAAACCGGCATATGCTGTCGTACCGCTTGCTGCTGTACATTCTACTCTGCAGCTCGTTCTTTGCTTTGCTTTCAAGTGCCGTACAACTGTATTTCTCTTACCGAACGGATTTAGAACCCGTAAAAAGCAACATTAACTTCATCAATGATAATTACACCAAAGACATTGCAGCGAGTGTCTATTCGGGGAATAGTAAGCAATTAAAGATTCTGCTGCTCGGCGCGCTTCAACTCAAACATATAGAATATCTTGATGTTAGAACGTTGAAGATTTCAAAAGAATTCATCGCTTTCGAAGGTAATCCAAATGTTCGGGAAGGCATTGTCCGAAAATTTCCTCTAGAACACCAAGTTTCATCCGGCGAGAAAATCCCCCTTGGCACACTAACCGTAGCAGCCAGCATAGAAGGCCTTTATCATCGTCTTTGGGAGAGGACCACGATTCTCCTTATCACAAACGCTCTAAAAACATTTTTTGCCTCGTTTTGCATTCTTTTAATTTTTCAAATAATGTCGACGCGTCATTTGGGAAAACTGGCGAGTTTCTCGAGAAGCTTGGATCTGAATAAATTGGATCAAGCTTTAGTTTTAAATCGCAAAAAACCGCGAGAAGGTAAGACGGATGAATTGGATCAAGTCGTCATCGCGTTTAATGATATGCTTGGAAGAATAAGAGGTGATGTCACCGCCATTAAACAGGCGGAAAAGAAACTCAGGAGGAGTGAACAGCGATACCGAATATTGGTCGAAACCATGAACGATAGTCTTGCGGTCATAGACCAACATGGCTTGATTGTTTACGTTAATGATAAATGTTCTGAAATGTTGGGATATACAAAAGATGAACTCATCGGACGTGCATTTATCGAATTTTTTGACGATTTCAGTCAGAATATATTTAAAGAACAATTTTCTTTGAGAAAAAAGGGGGAGGAGAAAGGATTTTATGAAGCTTCGCTTCTACGCAAATCCCAAGAGAAGTTTCATGCTATAGTGTCAAGCACCCGCATTCTTGATTCTGATGGGCATTTTACCGGCTCTTTCGGGGTGATCACGGATATCACACGTCGTAAACAAATGGAACTGGAACTTAAAAGTGCATTCTCGAAGATAAAGCAGCTGAAAGACCGCTTGGAAGTGGAAAACATCTATCTAAGAGAGCAGATCGAGCCCAAATACACTCATGCGGGGATCATTGGGCAATCTGATCCCTTGAAATCCGTTTTGCGTCAGTCGGAGCAGGTGGCCGAAACGGAATCCACTGTGCTCCTCTTAGGTGAAACCGGCACCGGAAAAGAATTGATCGCCCACACGATTCATAACCTAAGTTCGCGCAAAGGCCGGCCAATGGTAAAGGTAAACTGTGCAGCCCTGCCTTCCACTCTCATAGAAAGTGAATTGTTTGGTCATGAAAAAGGCGCCTACACCGGGGCCATATCAAAACAGCTCGGGCGTTTTGAAATAGCCGATGGTTCCACAATCTTTTTGGATGAAATCGGTGAACTCCCCCTGGCGCTGCAAGGCAAATTACTCCGGGTCCTCCAGGATGGTAAATTCGAACGGTTAGGCAGTTCTAAAACCATTCAGGTGGACGTACGGGTCATTGCCGCCACGAACAAAGATCTTAACAGGGCGGTTCGGTCGGGTAGTTTCCGGGAAGATCTCTATTACCGCTTAAACGTTTTTCCTATTTCCATACCATCTTTACGTGAACGTTCGGAAGACGTTCCGCTGCTGGCCCGGGCATTCATCAAGGAATTTGAAGAGACAATGGGCAAACGGATTGAGACAATTCCTCAAAAAAACATGGCGGCGATGCAATGCTATCCTTGGCCCGGTAACATCAGAGAGCTTAGGAATGTCATCGAACATGCCATGATCATCAGCAAAGGCAAAACCCTTAACGTACAACTGCCTGGACTAGGCGATACCGGAAAGCAGCAAACCCTTACACTTGAAGATGTCGAGAGAAAGCACATCTTAAATATATTGCAGAAAACAGGCTGGCACATCAAAGGCAACAAGGGGGCTGCGGAAATTTTGGGGCTTAAATCGTCCACGCTTCATTCAAAGATGAAGAAACTCGGCGTGAAGCGCCAGGCCAATTCGGACGATATTTCGTCCAACGGGCGAAAAGCCAACCGGTAACACTCGCCACCAATCCCTGAATCACCCACCACCACCTTCCAAAATAGGCTAATCATTAAAGCAACCTGGCGCACTTTCCGGGTTGCTTTTTCTGTTTTGGCACAAATCCCGCAGTACGTATTCGAAGAAAATCTACGGATTAAAAAGAAGCAGAGAAAAACATGATCTTACCCTGTGATCAAAAATAATTCAATTTTTACAAAATCCAGTTCTTTGGCCGTACGAACAATCCTTAATGCATAACAGAATTCATGCTCCAACATAACGATTTTATATTAATCAGAGGCTTGGAGGAACAAATCAAAATGCTAAGTGTTGATAACATTGAGCTTACATATAATGACGTCATTCTTGCGGTCAAAGGGGTCTCTTTGAAGGTTCCGGAAGGACAAATTGTTGTTCTGCTCGGACCGAACGGAGCAGGAAAAAGTACCGTATTGAAATCCATTTCGGGTGTATTGAAGTCCCAGGAAGGAAAAATAGAAAGCGGCACCATCACTTACCACGGAAAAAACCTTAAGGGCATCAGCGCGGAAAAAATTGTAAAGATGGGGATTTGTCAAGTGCCGGAGGGCAGAAGGATATTCTCCGATCTTACCTGCTATGAAAACCTGAGGGCCGGTGCATTTACGCGACGAGGCGGCAAAGAGATCAAAGCGGATCTTGACCAGGTTTTTAAGTACTTTCCAGCACTGGTTGAGCGAACAAACGTTAAATCGGGTTACCTTAGCGGTGGGGAACAGCAGATGTTGGCGATTGGTCGCGCATTGATGAGCCGGCCGCGGCTGCTGCTGCTCGATGAACCGTCATTGGGTCTGGCACCGCTTCTGGTTAAAAGTATTTTTGACATTATCAAATATATCAATACGGAAACCGCTATTGCCATTCTCCTGGTAGAACAAAACGCCAATATGGCACTACAAATCGCAAAGCATGGCTATATCATGGAAAATGGAAGAATTGTTATGGATGACCCTTGTGAAAAACTGCGCAAGAATGAAGACGTCATGGAATTTTATTTAGGCATCACTGAGGAAGGGGGACAAAAAAGCTTTGCAGAAGTCAAACACTATAAGAGAAGAAAAAGATGGTTATCCTGAAAAGTTCCCCGGGGCAAATGCGCAACTGACGGTACGGAATTTAACCTTACGCTTTGGCGGCATCAATGCGCTGTTGGATGTGGATTTTCAGGTCAATAAAGGCGAAATTTTCTCAATTATAGGCCCCAATGGCGCAGGAAAAACATCCATCTTTAATTGTCTAAGTGGTCTTTATGTGCCCCAAAAAGGCAAGATTGTATTTGAAGGGACTGATTTGACTTCTTTAAGTCCCCATAAAAGAGCCGCCTTGGGTTTGGCCCGGACCTTTCAGAATATCGAATTATTCAGAAAAATGACGGTACTGGACAATATTTTGCTGGGAAGACATATTTTCTTGAAAAGCGGCGTTTTTTCAGGAGGTGTTTTTCTGGGGAAAACCTGTAAAGAGGAAATCAAAAATCGTCTGGAAGCTGAAGAAATAATTGATTTTTTAGAGATTGAATCCATTCGTACAAAAGTCGTTGGAGAACTTCCCTATGGGCTGCAAAAAAGAGTAGAACTCGGAAGAGCATTGGCCATGCACCCCAAGCTTTTACTCTTGGACGAGCCCGCAGCAGGCATGAACCTCGAAGAGACGGAAGATATCGTCAGGTTTGTTCTGGATGTTAATGAGGAATGGGAAACAACCATCGTTTTAATCGAACATGACTTGCGCGTTATTATGGATATTTCAGAAAGGATCATCTGCATTGATTTTGGTGCCAAAATCGCCGACGGTCTTCCCAAAGAAATACAATCGCACCCAAAGGTCATCGAAGCATATCTCGGTGAAGACGTTTAAGATAACCTGATCCTCACAAGGAATTACACCATGGAAAACCGGACCATTCCCAAACTCCTTAGAACCTCCGCTGAAAAATTCGGCGATAAAGTGGCTCTCAGAGAAAAGGATTTGGGCATCTGGCAAAACATTACCTGGCAACAATACTATGAAAAAGCAGAAAAATTTGGTCTGGGGCTTCTGGCACTTGGACTGAATAAGACGGACAAGATCTCGGTTCTTTCTGAAAACAACCCGGAGTGGCTCTACGCTGACGTGGGGGCACAATCTGTCGGGGGTATCGTAGTCGGGATTTACCCCACCAATGTTGCGTCACAAGTTGAATATATACTCGAACATTCTCAGTCCAAGTTCTGTATTGTCGGAGATCAGGAACAGACGGACAAGGTCTTGGAAGTAAAAGATCGGCTTCCAGAACTTAGAAGGATTATTGTCATCGATATGAAAGGATTGAGGAAATATCACAACCCTTTGATTATGAGTTTTGATGATGTGATTCAGTTGGGAGAAGACCTGAAGGAAAAAAAGCCTGAATTATTCGAAGCAATGGTCGATAAAACCGATCCCGAGGATACGGCGCTCATGGTGTATACGTCCGGCACCACGGGAAAACCCAAAGGGGCCATGATTTCCCAGCGCAATGCCATCGCAAGTGCTCGAAATTTCCTGGATGCTACCCCGCTCAAAGAAGATGACATCATCGTCTCATATCTACCGCTTTGTCATATTGCCGAGCGGAGTTTTACCGTTCTCTACCCTTTACTGGTCGGTGGCATCACCGTCAATTTTGCGGAAAGTATCGAAACGATTCAGGATAACATTCGGGAAATTGCTCCGACCGTTTTTTTCGCTGTTCCGAGAATCTGGGAAAAAATGCAATCCGGACATATTATGCGAATGCGCGATGCGACCTGGCTAAAACGATGGGTCGATCGCTGGTGCTTAGGAAAAGAAAGACAAATTTACAATATTGAAAACAATGGGAAAAGCGTCGGTGGGTATTGGAAACTGATGCGCCTTTTTTGCCACATGATACATGCCTACCCGCTGCAAAAGCACTTTGGGCTGAACAGGGTCGTTTATGCTTATACGGGTGGGGCGCCCACTCCGCCTGAAGTGGTCATTTTTTTCCGTTCCCTGGGCATAAAAATTCGGAATCTCTACGGCTCAACCGAATGCACCGGGATCTGCAGCGTTCATCAAGGGGATGACATCAGGACGGATACCGTGGGTCCCCTTGCGCCCGGCGTGGCGTTGAAAATTGCCGATGATGGTGAATTGATTTTCAAAACGGATGGCGTGTTTCAGGGATATTATCGAGCGCCGGAAGCAACTGCCGAAACTGTCAAAAACGGGTGGTACTATTCAGGAGATGTGGGAGAAATAACGCAAGATGGCCATCTGAAAATAACCGACAGGAAAAAAGATATCATCATCACATCGGGTGGAAAAAACATATCACCCCAGGAAATTGAAAACGAATTCAAAGCAAGCCCCTATATTAAAGATGCCGTTGTCATTGGAGACAGACGGAAATATTTAACGGCATTGATTTTGATTGAATACGATAATATGGGGAAATGGGCTGAAAGCAATCGTATTTCCTATACCACCTTCAAGGATTTATCTCAAAAATCGGAAGTTTTTAAAATGGTCTCCGAGATCACGGAAGACGTCAATGAAAAATTTGCACAAGTCGAAACCATAAAGAAATTCAGCATTCTCGATAAGGAGCTGGATCAGGATGATGATGAACTAACCGCAACACAAAAGGTTCGGAGAAATATTGTCGAAGAGAAGTATAAAGATCTCATAGATCAGATGTACCACTCGCGTTAAAGGAGGAAATAATGTTTTCTGATACCCTGACAAATTTATTCCAGCTGACGCTAAGCGGGCTTGCGGTTGGGAGTATTTATGCGGTTGTCGCCCTTGGTTTCGTCATCCTTTATAAGGCAACGGATATTTTCAACTTCGCCCAAGGGGAATTAATGACCCTGGGCGCCTTTATCGGGTACTTTTTCATTGTCCAACTCCATATCCCTATCTTTTGGGCGTTCCTGCTGACCTTTGTCACAACGGCCCTGATCGGTTTGGTTATTGAGGAGTTGTTCTTCAGACCCATGGTCGGAGAACCCATCTTCTCGGTCATCATGGTAACGGTGGGGCTGAGTATCTTTTTAAAAGGGTTCATTGGCTTTTCCTGGGGAAGCATGATTAAAAAATTCCCTTCCTTTGTTTCGGAGGAACCGATCCATTTTTCCGGCCTGGTGGTTTCCCCCGGACACCTCGTCACCATCATAGCAGCGGGCATCCTGATCCTTATTTTCGCGATCTTTTTCAAGTTTTCATCCATGGGAATCGGTATGAGAGCGGTTGCCAATGACCAGGATGCATCAATGCTCGTGGGCATCAGCGTGCGGAAAATCTTTGGATTGTCCTGGATTATTTCCGGGATCGTGGCTGCGATTGGGGGCATTTTACTGAGCAATATCACTTACCTTCACCCATCATTAAGTTCCGTGGGGATAAAGGTATTCCCGGCGGTTGTTTTAGGAGGTTTAGACAGCATCGCGGGTGCCATTGTAGGGGGACTGATTATTGGGGTCGTGGAAAATATTGCCGGAGGATATCTTGGCGGCGATGTAAAGGAGATCACATCATTTGTTATCTTAATTGCCATTCTGATGATTAAACCTTACGGCCTTTTTGGAAAAGAAGAAATAGAGCGCGTTTAGTATTAGGGGGGCAGCATGAGAAGCGGGGATTACAACACAACCTATAAAGAGGAAATATCAATATTTCAAACTTCATTCGTGAAGTGTTGTGTCGGAATTTTTATTGTTGCCCTTGTTGGTTTCGTTTTGGTAGCGGACAATTACTTTGTTTATATCGTGAACCTGTGTTTGATTGCAACCATTGGTGCACTGGGTCTTAACATACTGACCGGACTGACAGGGCAGATCTCTATCGGCCATGCAGCATTTCTGGCAATCGGTGCATATGCCAGTGCCATATTGGTGAAATATGGTTTTCCATTCTTCTTGGCGCTGCCCCTCTCCGGCCTGATTGCCACGGTATGCGGTTTTGTGGTCGGAATACCTTCCTTGAAATTAAAAGGGTTATATCTGGCGATTACGACGTTTGCCTTCGGCTTTATTGTAGAGCATGTGGCCAATATGTGGGTCAGCCTTACCAACGGCGCAAACGGCATGATGGTTCTCCCGGCCAGCATTTTCGGAATATGTTTTGATACGGATCACACCTTTTTCTTCCTCGTTTTCCCCATCACGGTCCTGGCCGTAATATATGCCAGAAACCTCGTCAGATCAAAGCTGGGCAGAGCCTGGATCGCCATAAGGGATAGAGACCTGGCGGCTGAGACCATGGGCATCGATTTGTGCCGCTATAAGCTGTCCGCCTTTGCTTTAAGTTCCTTTTATGCCGGCATCGCCGGGGCGTTATATGCGCATTATATGCAATTTATAGGTCCGACCCATTTCGAACTTTATCTTTCCGTTCAATATCTGGCCATGATTATCATTGGCGGTTTAGGGTCCATATTAGGCTCCATATTTGGTGCGGTTTTCATGACGATTCTTCCGGAATTATTAAAATATCTGCCGGACTTATTCAGAGAAAGTTACCCGGTGATTGTACAAAGATTTGCCGATATCAATTTAATGCTCTACGGAACGATTATCATGTTTTTTGTCATCATCGAGCCTAAAGGGTTATACGGCATTTGGAATAACACGAAGGTCTATTGGAGGATGTGGCCTTATACACACTAAAATAATTTCTCCTTTGGGCTGCTGCTAAAAAGGACATGTGGTCGTTATGGCTTGGGGGAAAGAATGATATCAGCAAAGGAAATGCTTCAGAGGTTTTGGGAGCACAATATCAACTCATTTAATTTAAGGAGACCGCTATGAAGAAACAAATCGTGATCGCAGCATTATTCTCATTCTTTCTGATCATCATTTCAGGACCGGGCAATGCTATTGCCAAAAGCAAGACGCCGGGGGTAACAAAGGAAAAAATCGTCATTGGCTGCATCTCTCCCTTAACAGGGCCCATTGCCATGGTCGGCGTTGCCATTGCCGACGGCGCAAAGGACTATTTTAACCACACCAATGATCAGGGCGGCATTAATGGCAGAAAATTTAAATTTATAGCGGAAGATGGCAAGTATGAACCGCCAACCGCCATGGCAAGTTTAAAGAAACTGGTTGCCAGGGATAAAATATTCGCCCTCAGTTCCACATCCGGAACGCCGATCACTGCCGCATTAACGCCCAGCATTGAAAGAGAAAAACTGCCTTCTTTTTGCACCATTTCGGCGGCCAGTATATTTTCACCCAAACCACCGCCGCATATTTTTTCATTCGGCCCATATTATTCAGAGAATATGATTTACAATATCGAATACATCCTGTTTACGCTAAAAGCAAAGGCCCCTAAACTGGCCATTTTCTACCAAGACGACGAGTTCGGAATGGAAGGCTACAGGGGATTCAAGGCGGCGGTGGATAAATATGGTCTTAAGGTTGTGGCCAAGGAAAAATACAGCAGGGGCGCCATTGATATCAGTTCACAAATTCACAATATAAAGGCTGCAAAACCCGATTTTCTTTTGGCCACGAGTATTCCGTCCACCACCATCATGCTTTTAAAAGAAGCCAAAAAGGTTGGGTTGGATATTCCGATCATTGCGGTTGCCAATACGAGATTTGAGCAAGTCATCAAAGTAGCGGGAAACGCTGCCAAAAATTTTTACGTCACTGAATACACGGCGCTGCCGGGTGATAAAAATGCGCCGGGCATGGAAAAACTCATGGAGATTTGGAACAAAAACAATCCGGCCGATACGATTCCGTCTCGATATTACGTCCTTTCCCAGGTTTGCGCCATGATCATGGTCAAAGCAATGGAAATGTGCGGAGATAATCTAACGAGGGACGAATTCATACGTGTGGTTGAATCGATCAAAAACTTTAAAACCGGCGGCATTACCGGAGAAATTTCATATTCAAAAGGTGATCATTGCCCCCTGACGGCCATGCGCATCGTAAAAGCAAATCCCAAAACAAACCGGTACGAAGCCGTTACCGATTGGGGAATAACCAAACTGAAAATAAGAAACAATTAGTTTGTGTCCGCCCACGAATGAGAAAATTTGTTCGAGTTCAAGGAAGGCGAAAATTGTAACCGCAGGAATACATGGAAGTATTTCGAGGATTACAATTTTAGTCTGACGCCGAAATCGGGCAAATTGGCCATTTGTGGATGGGCACTAGTTCTTTGCCTTCCTCTCATATGAGCCGGCCGAACCTCGTGTGAGAGGAAGAAGGATAAAAAAATGGGCTTAGAAGATACACTTGAACTATTGGAACAAAAACGCCGCGAGTTTCTCCAGATGGGCGGCGTTCTGAAAGTCAAAAAACAGCATACCAAGGGACGGTTCACGGCTCGAGAGCGCATTGAAAAACTTCTTGATCCCGGTTCTTTCATGGAAATGGGGCTTTTTGCCCATTCGGATTTTCCCGGCATGGAAAACAGAACCCCGGCCGATGGTCTCATATGCGGCTATGGCCTGATTAACAGCAGAAGGGTGGCGGTCATCGTTAACGACTTCACGGTATTGGCTTCCAGCAACGCTAAGGTCAACCTGAAGAAACTCCTCGCCTTCAAACGACAGGTCAAGGAAAAAATCCAGGTGCCCCTCATATTCCTCGGAGAAGCGGGGGGTGCGCGCATGCCCGACTGTCAGGGGTCCAAAGGGGTCTGCGAGTTGACCGGGAACGATTCGGAAGGGCTCCGACCGGAATACACGCACTTCAGAGGCCAGCCGTTTATATTCGCCGCCATGGGGGAATGCTATGGAGTAGCCGATTTTCAAGCCAATCTGGCGGACTTTGTGGTGCAGGTCAAAGGAAGTGCGATTTCCGTATCGGGACCTCGAGCCCTGGGAAGGGCCATTGGCCAGAATTACAGCGGCGAGGAGATGGGTGGTTGGGAAGTTCATTCAAAAATAACCGGCTTAGCCGATAAAATCGCGGAAAATGAAGAAGAATGCTTTCAAATTATCCGAGAGTATCTGGACTACATGCCGAACAATCATACTGAAATTCCTCCGGTCAGAGTTGTACCCGATGGTTCAGGGGAGGGACTGAACAGTATTCTCGACATACTTCCCGAAAACCGAAGGCGGGTTTACGACATGCACCGAATTGTCGAGTGTATTGTAGACGGTGGGAAGTATTTTGAACTGAAATCTGAATTCGGCGATATGCTGATTACGGCCCTGGCGCGAATTGGCGGAGAGGTCGTGGGGGTCGTTGCGAGTAACCCAATGGTAAACATGGGGGCCACGGATACGGACGCTTTGGATAAAATGATAAGCTTTTTCTGCTTGTGCGACTCCTATAACATTCCGCTTATTTTTCTGCATGATACGCCGGGGCACATGGTGGGGAAAGATGCTGAAGCCAAGCGGGTGGGAGGCAAAGTGGTGAATGCACTTCAGTGCTTGTTCCAGGTGACCGTGCCCAAAATCGCCATCATTGTGCGTAAAAGCTATGGTCAGGCCACGGTCAACATGGGCGGCATGGGCGCCGGGCCTGATTTTCTGGCGGCGTGGCCAACCGCTGAAATCGGTTTCATGGACCCCCTGATTGCGGCCGATGTGGTCTACGGAAATTTTCCTGAAGACGAACGTGCGGCATTGTTGGAAAAGATGATTGGCGACAATTCCCCGTATCCTGCAGCCGGTGCTTATTACATCCAGGACATCATAGATCCTAAAGCAACTAGAGATTATCTTATCAAGGTGCTACGCATCGTTCGTGATTCCAAGAACAGGGGATTAAGCGAACATCGTCTCGCAAACTGGCCTACCAATTTCTAGCGCAAGAATACAAAAGAGAGGTTGCGTAAATGACTTGGAAAAATGAAGTTGAGGAACTTGATTATAGAAGAAATCTGGCCTACGGGATGGGAGGGAAAAAAAACGTCAAGAGGCAGCACGACCAAGGCAAACTGACGGTACGGGAACGGATTGAAGCGTTTCTGGATTCCAACTCATTTTTAGAACGGGGGGTCCTGGCTGGAGAAGCGACCTACGAAAAAAATAGAATGGTCAGTTTTACGCCGTGTCCCATTCTCATTGGGTTGGGAACAGTAGACGGTCGGAAGATCACTTTACTTGCGGATGATTTCACCATAAGGGGCGCCTCGGTTGGGGATATGTACAAGGCAAAACTCGCATACATCATGAAAATGGCAAGAGAATTAAGGATGCCGATGGTCAGATTGTTGGACGGAGCGGGCGGTACGATCAAAGAAATTCTCAAATTCGGCTATGTCAAATTCCCGACCCTTCCGGATCATGCGATGAAAGATCTGGTCAACATCATGGCCATGGTGCCGATTGTTTCCGTTGCGTTGGGACCCACAGCCGGATCCGGAGGACTGCTTATGGTTTCATCCCATTTTTCGGTTATGGTAAAAGAGCGATCTCAGGTATTTACAGGAGGCCCTGCTTTGGCGAATCAGGCCTTTGGCCAGCACATCACCAAAGAAGAACTGGGCGATTACAAAATTCACACGCGGGTCAGCGGCGTGGTGGACAACGAAGCTGAAAGTGAGGAAGATGCCTTTCGGCAAGTCAAAACATTCCTATCGTACATGCCGTCCAATGTTTGGGAAATGCCGGAAAGAAAGCATCAGAAAAAGGACGACCCCCAACGTCGGGAGGAAGAACTCCTTTCCATCATACCTCGAAATCCTCGCAAGCCATACGATGTCCGACGCATCCTGACGCATATATTTGATCGGGATTCCTTGTTTGAGATTGGTCAGAACTGCGGTAGAGCCCAATTTACCGCCCTGGCCCGCCTGAACGGGTATCCGGTAGGCGTCCTTGCAAATGATTCCAGATATTGGGGGGGATCATTCGGCTGGGATGTTGCAGAAAAATTTCAACGTTTTGTGGATATGTGCGATACGTTTCACCTTCCCATTGTCAACCTGGTAGACCAACCCGGATTCCGTATCGGCAAGGAAGCAGAGATACAGGGAACCATTCGAAAAGGCGTCCGGGCTGTTTTCTCCGTTTATCAAGCCTCTGTCCCATATGTTGCCGTATACATACGAAAGGCCTATGGCGTGGCCGGGGGGAGCCAGGAAGACTACAGCGGATTAAATTGGCGCTACTTCTGGCCGTCCGCAAACTGGGGTAACATCGTAGTGGAAGGAGGTGTTTATGCGGCCCACCGGGCGGAAATAGAGGCATCGGATGACCCGGAAGCCTTATTGGATGAATTGGAAGAAAAATACCGGGCCTTCGCATCCCCTTTTCGATCGGCTGAGGCATTTGATATTGAAGATGTTATCGATCCCCGAGATACTCGCCCTCTCCTATGCAAATGGGTTGAAATGGGGTATAGCGTTGAGCAACAGCGATTGGGCATGAAATCCAGAGGGATTAGATGCTGAATCGATCACCCGCCTCCCAACACATCACAAAAAAATTCGAAGAAATTTTTGTTTTTTGTTCGATTCCTCATTATGATGTACACCATTGACAATCATCAAAAAAAGGAGATATCGAATGTATGATGTAATTATCAAGAATGCCAGTATCCCCCAGGGAGACAGAACCCACAAAACCAACATTCTGATCCAAGATGAAAAAGTCGCCGGGTTCATGGACAGTCTTGATGGCATTGAAGGAAACAGAAAAGGGGACAGATTTATTTTTTGTCTTTCTTCGGCCGCCCAGGACCACGCAATTCAATCCGACGTCCCAACTTTTCGGAAATCTCTTGGGTAATTTTCTTACGGATATTAATTGCCCTCGTTGAGTCGCCTCTCTGATCAACTTCCAGCCCTCCGCCGGCACGGTTTTCCGGAGCCATCGCCTATACTCTTCCGCTCTCTCATCTGTTCTCTTGCCAAGGCTCATATAGAAAGGATCGAAATTCAGGGCACTGGTTCAGTTGAATAGGTGTTAAAAGCATTTTAAGTTAAACAAGTTATA
>CAYPQJ010000025.1:0-31332 GCA_964412835.1 uncultured Desulfobacteraceae bacterium
TAAATCCCCTGAAATCCGGAAGATTTTTCATGGGGCTGACTATGATATCCGGTCGTTATACAGAGATTTCAAAATAGAGGTTAATTCTCTGTTTGATACCCAGATTGCGGCCCGTTTCCTGGGGTTGAGGGATATCGGGCTGGCCAGTCTTCTTAACGAAAAAATGAACATTATTTTGAAGAAAAAGTATCAGAAGAAAGACTGGTCCCAACGACCTCTGCCGGCGCCCATGCTGGAGTATGCAGTGCATGATACCTCTCACCTCCTTTCGCTGACGCAAATCCTTAGGGCCGAACTCCGCGAAAAAGGCCGTCTTCCCTTCGTTGAAGAGGAATGTCAACTGCAAACCACCGTTCGCGGTGCAGTGCCGAATGATGAGCCCCTGTCCTTGAAATTTAACGGTGCCGGAAGACTGGATCGCCGAAGCCTGGCTGTCCTGGAGGCACTCCTGCAATTCAGGGACCAGATGGCCCGGCGAAGGGATCTCCCCCTGTTTAAGGTGATGGGTAATGCCCAGGTGATGGCGCTGGCAAATCGGAAACCGGTCAAAATGGCGGACCTTCAGAATATCAGGGGCTTCAGCCCGAAACAGATCAAGCAACTTGGGGGCGCCCTCCTGAAAACAGTACGTCCTGCTCTGGCGTTACCCGAAAATGAACTTCCGGTTTATCCACGAAAAAGATCTGAAAAAATCAGCCCAAAGGTGGGAGAGCGGATGAAGCGGCTTAAGGAGTGGCGGGATCAGCGCGGCAGCGAGATGGGGGTGGATCCCGCCATCATCTGCACCAATGCTCAGGCAAAAACCCTGGCGCTTTCAAACCCCCATGGTCCTGATGACATAAAGGAAATCATGGGCATCAAAAACTGGCAGCGGGAGCAGTTCGGCCATGAAATCTGCAGGGTTTTGAAGGATCTTGGCTGATCCATTTCAGGTGGAAAAGCAGAGGGGCAAATGATCCGCCAGAAGATAACCCCGCCGCGTGGGGACTGCGCTACCATTAATAATTTTGAGAAGACCCTGTTTTTGAAACATTGCAAGAGCCTTTTCTGATGCGGCGTCAAGGGATTCAGGGCCAACGCCTTTCCGGGTTCTGAAGCCCAGGGCCAGAGATTCAAGATGACGCTGTTCTGTTGTAAGCGTTTCCCAGCCTTCAATCGGTGACCGGCCTTTTTCTAATGCGGCACGGTATTTTTTAACCGACCGTACATTCCACCACCTTTTTTTTCCATCGAAGGAATGGGCCGAAGGACCCAGCCCCAGGTATGGGGTATGGTTCCAGTATTTTCGGTTGTGCCGAGACTCAAGGCGTTCATTCCTGGCAAAATTGGATACTTCATAATGAATGTACCCCTTGTTTTCAAGAAAGGAGGATGTGGCCAGAAAATGGGCTGCGGCGGTCTTTTCCGGCAGGGTGATCATATCGTTTTTGTGCGAACGCCGATCAAAAACCGTTCCTTTTTCAAGGGTCAACTGGTAGCAGGAGAGGTGTTCCGGTTGAAATGACAGGGCACTTCTAAGGGTGGCGATCCATTCTTTCATGGACTGCGTCTTCAATCCGTAAATAAGGTCCAGACCGATGTTTTTAAAGCCTGCTGATCGCAGATGTCCAACGGCATTTTCAGCGTCCACGGCCGAATGCCTTCGGCCCAGAACCTTCAATATGTTGTCGTTAAAAGACTGAACCCCCAGGTTGATTCGATTAAACCCCAACGCTTTCAGGGCATCCGCTTTGTGGCGGGTGATGTCGCATGGATTTGCCTCTATGGTGATTTCGGCATCCGGCATCAAATGAAAATGGTCCAAAAGAGATGCCATCACCTTTTCAAGCATTTTTTCACTTAAGAAAGTAGGCGTACCGCCGCCCAGATAAAGGCTGTCAAATCGACCAAAAAGATCTTTGTGGTAAAGGACTTCTCTTTTCAGTCCATCAAACCATCCGTCCATAGGGGTGCTTGAAGGAATTGAATAAAAGCCGCAATAGGGGCATTTGCTTCGGCAAAACGGGATATGGACATATAAACCGGGAAGCATTGGTCACTTATCGTCGGATCTCAAAATCGCAATAAAGGCACTCTGGGGAACAGTCACGGAACCCACCATTTTCATCCGCTTTTTCCCTTTTTTCTGCTTTTCAAGGAGCTTTCTTTTCCGGGTGATGTCCCCCCCGTAACACTTTGCTGTTACATCTTTTCGAAAGGCATTGACCGTTGACCGCGCAATAATCGTCCCACCGATGGCCCCCTGAATGGCAATTTTGAACATATGCCTCGGAATTTCCTCTTTCAGCCGGTTGCAGGCGTTAAGCGCCCGTGCCCGTGCCCCCTCTTTGAAGACAATCTGGCAGAGGGCGTCCACCTTTTCACCGTTTAAGAGAATATCCAGTTTGACCAGGTCGCTTTCCCGATAATCCAGCAGGTCGTAATCAAATGAGCCATACCCCTGGGTGACGGTCTTCAGTTTGTCATAGAAGTCGTAAATGACCTCGGCCAACGGCATGTCGAACTGAATTTCGATCCGTCCCGTGGAAGGGTAGCTGAATTGTGAATGGGTCCCCCGCCGTTCCAGACAAAGTTCCATTACAGCGCCCATGTATCGTTCGGGAATCATGATGCTGGCCCGAATGTAGGGTTCAAAAGCCTTTGAAATGGTGGCCGGATCCGGGTAGTAGACGGGGTTGTCTATGGTGACCTCATCGCCATTGGTGAGTTCAAACCGGTATTGCACCGTCGGGGAGGTCATGATGAGGGACTGGTCAAACTCCCTTTCAAGACGTTCCTGAACAATCTCAAGGTGCAACAGTCCCAGAAAACCGCAACGAAACCCCAGGCCCAGGGCGGCGGAAGAATCCTTTTGAAAGATCAGGGCCGCATCATTCAATTTATATTTTTCAAGTGCCTCTACCAGGGAGCGGTATTCGTCGGATGCAACCGGATATATGGAAGCAAACACCACCGGTTTGACTTCCTTGAATCCCGGAAGGGGCGCGGGGGCCGGGTTCTTTTCCAGTGTGATGGTGTCCCCGATTCGCGTGTCACTGACTGTTTTGATGCCGGATATGATGTAGCCCACCTCGCCGGCTGAAAGGACTTTTCTGGGCTCCCGCTCCAGGCGAAAAACACCCACTTCTTCCACCCGGTACCTGGCATTGTTGTGCATGAGCCGAATGGTGTCCCCCGGATGGACACGCCCCGAAAAGATCCGGCAGCTTACAATGGTGCCGCGAAAGGGGTCATAATGGGCATCAAATATGAGGGCCTTGAGGGGGTCCTCTTCACTGCCGGCGGGGGGCGGAATCAGGTCCACGACGGCCTCCAGTACATGGTCAATCCCCGTACCCTCTTTGGCGGAACAGAGGATGGCCAGATCCGAATCCAGGCCCAGATCCAGTTCAATCTGCTCTTTTGTTCGTTCAATATCGGCTGATATAAGGTCTATTTTGTTGATGACGGGGATGATTTCCAGGTCATGCTCCATGGCGGCGAACAAATTGGCCATGGTCTGGGCTTCAACGCCCTGGGCCGCATCCACCAGCAGAAGGACCCCCTCGCAGGAGGCCAGGGCGCGGGAAACCTCGTAGGAAAAGTCCACATGCCCGGGGGTGTCAATGAGGTTCAGTGCGTATTCCCGGCCCTCACCGTCCACATAGGGAAGCGTGATGGCCTGACTTTTGATGGTGATGCCCCTTTCCCTTTCAATATCCATGGTATCCAGGAGTTGATCCCGAAAATCCCGTGTTTCCACCAGACCCGTGGCTTGAATCATGCGATCAGCCAGGGTCGATTTTCCGTGATCAATATGTGCGATAATGCTGAAGTTGCGAATCTGTTTCATTTTTATTCCTTCAAAACTTGATTCTCTGTCGTAAAATTACGACAGCTTACATATATGAAAACAACACAGGGATGTCAATGATCAGCAGCGTTCCGGTGGCCCAATGGATTCCAAGAATGCTTGACGTGACAATTCAGGCTGGGATAAGATAAACAAAAAAAATGAATGAAAGGGGAGTTCATATGAAAATCAAGAAACTGATGCAGTGTCTGTTGTCGGTGGCGTTTTTGCTGATGGTCTTTTCTCCTGTGGCGTATGGGGATCTTTATTGGGAATCCGTTGTGGTGCGTGGCGGTTCGCTGAAAGGACTGCCGGAGGGTTTGCCAAAAGGTTTTCCAAAGGGGATGCCGGAAGGGCTGCCGAAAGGGTTGTCCAGAGATCTACCGAAACCGCCACCACGACCGGGCATGAGCCATTCCGGGAGCGGCCCGGAAACCATAAAGAATTATCTGACCGCCTATGGCAGCCGCATTGAAACGAAAGAGGATATTACCATTATTTTATTTGATGACATGACCATTTACCAGCTTGATCCTTCCACCGGGACGTACATTAAAATAAAAATGTCGGAAATGGAAAAGTCCATGGGCCCCATGGCAAAAATGAGTGAGGATGCAAAGGTCACGGCAACGGGAGAAATAAAAACCATCAAAGGGTTCAAATGTGAGAAATATATCATGACCTTCATGGGGGTTGAAAATGTGCAGTGGCTGTCCAAAGATGTGACCGGTTATGCTGAGTACGAAAAGATCGGCAAGAAGGTCATGCGGGATTCTCCCCAATTCAGAAAAATGGGGCTTTCCGGTGGTCTTTCAGGGAAAGGATTTCCCGTAAAAATGGAGAGCGGTGTGATGGGGATGACCACGACCACGACCTTACGGAAAATTGAAAAAACCAGCTTGAGTAAAGATCTGTTTAAAGTGCCTGAAGGGTATGTTCAGAAACCTTTGAATATTCCAATTCATAGATAGCCGGACTGGTGGTACGTGGATTTGCACGATTTTCCGTAAAAGGCAAAAGGTTTTTTCAGGAGAAAATTATGAAAAAATGGGTGATATTCAGTTTTTTGATCCTTCTGTCTACAGCATGTGCCGGGACCGGTTCACGCGACTCCCAGGTATCGGAAATCGGCCGGTCGGAGCGGTTTGTCGCTTATGACAACGGAACCGTCAAAGATCTTACCACCGGCCTCATGTGGGCGGCAACGGACAATGGCGGGCCCATCAGCTGGCGTAAAGCCAAGACCTACTGCAAAAATTTTCGAGGGGGCGGCCATGAAGACTGGCGAATGCCCACAGGCGAGGAATTAAAGGCCATCTATAACCCTCGAATCACCAATCCGCACCCTCTTTCAGAGGGCTGCGAAGGGGTTTGTCACATCACCCGATTCATTCATCTGTCCTGCTGTCCCGTATGGTCGTGGGACGGTATTGTCGAAGTGGAAACTTTTTTTCATTTTGGCCGTGGCCCCGGGGATTGGCGGGATCAGTCCCTTTCCACGAATCATCCCCGGGCCCTGCCCGTCCGGGACGACGGATAGACCGCACCCATAAATGGGGACCAGCATGGGACCGAGCCTCTATTCTCCCATCGCCGAAAACAGTATAAACGTCTTTATCCTCCTGGGCCTGGGGAGTTCCGTCGGGTTTTTCTCAGGGCTGTGCGGGGTTGGCGGGGGCTTTCTCATGACCCCCCTGTTGACCATGATCGGTATCCCCCCAACCATTGCCGCCGCTTCCGATTCAAACCAGATTGTGGCTTCCGCCGCATCCGGAACTTATGCCCATTCTCGCTTAGGCGGTGTCGATTTCAAGATGGGACTTTTTCTTTTTGCCGGCGGTATGGTGGGCAGCACCATTGGCGTTAGAATCGTCGAATCGTTGAAGGCCCAGGGTCACATCGATTTCATCATCAGGATTCTCTATGTGGTATTGCTCGGGGGTGTGGGGGCCTACATGATGGCTGAAGGGGTATCGTGTCTCAGAAAAGACGCGGTTCCTGACCCTGCTGATAAGTCCCTGAAGCCATCCCTCTGGGACCGTTCCTGTGGCGTTCTTCCCTGGCCCGTTCGTTTTGGAAAATCCGGCATTACCCTTTCCCCCATCCTTCCTCTGGTCGCCGGATGTCTGGTGGGCATGGTGGCGGCCATCCTCGGGGTGGGCGGTGGGTTCATCATGCTTCCGACCATGTGTTATGTGCTGCGCATGCCCATCCGGGTGGTGGTGGGTACCAATCTTTTCCAGGAACTGCTGGTCTGTACTAATGTGACCATTTTGCAGGCTGCAGAAAACCACACCGTAGACCTGGTTCTCGCCCTGACACTACTGGCGGGATCCACTGTGGGCGCCCAGTTCGGCGCCAGGTTGAGCCACAGGATAAACGCCGATTATCTGAAAATAATTTTCGCATCCGTGGTCCTGATCATCATGGTGAAAATCTTCCTGGAGCTCGTGATTGCGCCTGATCTGATGTTGACGTTGATGGGGGAGCAGTAGGATGATGCGCGTTGGTTCTAATAAGTTTAATGTTTGCTTGTTGTGTGCAGGATTTCTGTTTGTGGCGCTTTGGGGCAAGGTTCTGGCAGCGCCTGCCGAACTTACCGTTAGTCCCAAGGTGGTCCGGATCGGTACCTGGTATGATGGGGTAAAAATCCGTGTGCGAGCGCTTATCCCTCAAGATTGCCAAGCCGTCCTTGAGCTGAGAGGAGAACCTGCCCAAACCAGGCTCATGCGAAAAGAACAGGTTTGGGGTATGTGGAAGAACGGGGAGGAGATTCTTGAACAGGGTGTCCCAGCGCTCTACCTGGCCATGAGCACGGATCCGAAATTGTTGAGCCGTTCGAACAAAAAACCTTCCTGGGGTTATGAAGCTATTTCAAGGAGGATTTCTTTTACGGGTGGCGTGGGAAACATCGCACACCGCCAATTGTTCGACGAGTTCCTGCGGCTCAAAGAGAACAGGGGTCGTTATGGAATTTTCCCGGGAGGTGCCAGCATACAGGTTTTGCCCGAAAGAGGGCAACGGGTGGAAGGGGTTTTCAACCTTCCTTCCCGTTTGCCCCGGGGAAACTACCATGTGACCCTGTCTGTGGTGAAAGATGGGCGGGTGGTATCCAAAGAAATGCGGCCGCTCAAGGTTGCGTTGGTGGGTTTTCCAGCCGCGATTTTCGAGTTGGCCCATAAGCACGCATTAGCCTATGGCATTCTGGCAGCGGGTATTGCCATAATAAGCGGTTTTCTGGTGGGGCTTCTTTTCCAATTCATCGGGAAATCCGACTCCAAAGGTCTCTAACAAGGCATGGCGTACAAATATCGTTTTACTTTTAGGGTCTGAGCAATCTACCCAGTCCCGAAGCCCGATAGGTTCTCCGTCTTACGGTTTCCCCCAGGAGTTCATGGTACGGGCTTACCAACGTAAACCACGTGCGTGACCGCGTAATGGCGGTGTAGAGCAGTTCCCGCGTCAGCACCGGGGACATATGGTCCGGCAGGACCAGGACCGTGTGATCAAATTCCGACCCCTGGCTTTTGTGAACGGTCAAGGCGTAGGCGGTTTCAACATGATTGAGCCTGGACGGCAGTACTTTTTTTAGTGAACCGTTCGCCATGGGGAACACTGCTTTCAAAGTGCTTCTGTCTCGGTGGTTATCATCGTTAACCGGCAGGACGATGCCCGTATCCCCATTCATCAATCCCAGATTGTAATCGTTGCGGGTGATCATAACCGGCCGGCCGGCATACCAGCCCGATCTGGCGCTGATAAGACCTTCATTAAAAAGAATATCGGCCGCTTTTTCATTGAGGCCTTTTACCCCCCAGGGGCCTTTGCGCAATGGGGACAGCAGTTGGAAAGTGCCAAAGGACTCAATCACCGCCCGAAGCCAGAGGTTTTCGGGACCCTTTCCGGGACCGGATCTGACGCGATCCAGGTATGGGCGGTAGCCATTTTTTGATTGCGGATTTGGAATGGTAGAATGGCAGTGGCCGTCAAGAATCAGGTGGGGAAAGGATTCATCGTCAGGACCGTTGACGGGCAGACGGCAGATGTCCTCAAAACCCATTTGCCAGATGTCTTCCACCCCTTGTGGGTTCCCCGCGTTGACGGCCCGGGAAAGGGCCCCGATCCCGCTGGTTTCTCCAAAACGGTGATTCTTTCTCAGCAGGGTGATGTGTTGGTCCAGTTGGTCGCCGTTTCCCTCAAAGGCCCGAAGGTTGTATCCGGTGTGCTTTTGAATCCATGCAGTGGTCTCCGGTCCATAATTGGCCTGGTCCCCATATTGACAAATATCCCCCAATACCGCGCCCGCTTCCACCGAGGCCAGTTGATCCTTATCCCCCAGAAGAACCAGCCGGGCATGGTCGGGTAGGGCGCTCAGGAGTGCCGCCATGATTTCGAGATCAATCATGGACGCTTCATCCACCACCAGCAGATCCACATGGAGGGGGTTGGTGTGGTGATGTAAAAAATGACGGGAATCGGGCCGACTTCCCAGCAGGCGGTGGAGGGTGCTGACGTCCCGGGGCAGGGTTTCACGCATGTTTTCCGGCAATGTTTCCATCGCGTGAACCAGGGATTCCGTCAGCCGGGCGGCGGCCTTACCTGTGGGGGCCGCCATGCGGATGCGCAATTTATGCCCCGCTTCCAGTGCCATTTGTTGAAGGAGGGCCAGGAGGTGAACCACCGTTGTGGTTTTACCGGTTCCGGGTCCCCCTGAAATAACGCTGAACGAACCTTTTGCCACAAGAGCCGCCGCCACGCTCTGCCAGTGTGCCTGGGTTTTGGCTTTTTCCCCGGCGCTTCTGAGCGGTTCAAAAAGCGCATCGAGGCGGCTCTCTAAATCATGGGGTATGGGAAATTCATGGGAGAGTCGTTTTAATATGTGTTGGGCCACCGTTTGTGTGTATTCCCAGTAACGCCGCAGGTAAAGAAGTCCGGAATCCAGCACCAGGGGACTGTTACCGGACCCCGGTGAAACCAGAGGGGATGCTTCCAGGTGATTTACCAGGTGTGAGAGGGGAATGTTTCCCGGGAAATTCGGTGGTTGAACCGGTATCCGGTTACCGGTTGGGTCCTCGGGCGGCAAAGAGAGGGTTTTCTCCGGTTCTGAAAGCAAGGCGTCAAGGTCCAGGCAGATATGCCCTCTTCCCAGTTGATGGCTGGCAAGGGCCGCTACGAGCAATACCGGTTCAGGGGTATCCGGTTGCTGCGCTTTTAGAAATTCCGCAAAAGCGCCATCGAGCGGCCTTAACCAGCCGACGTCAACCCAAGCCTCCAGCACTCCTGACAAATCGGGGTGTGTCAATGGCTTTCCTTTCTTCCTGCAAAATCGTTATCCAGTTGTTCAATAAGCGCCTGCGGTGGCTTATCTCCATAGAGGCCGTTATGGTTTCGGTCAACCCCTCTTAAGAACAGATAAACCGCCCCGCCCATATCTCTCTGGTACCGGTAATCGGGAAGCCGTGATTTGAGCAGGCGATGCAGCGCAAGGGTATAGAGTACGTATTGCAGGTCATAACGGTGGCTTAGCATGGTACGGGCCATGGCCTTTGATCCATAAGCCCGGGTATTATCCCCGAGGTGGTTGGATTTATAATCCAATATGTAATATTTTCCTTCAAACTCAAAAACCAGATCAATAAACCCTTTCAGCATGCCGTTAATCCGGAACTCCTCAATCGCAGGCCTTTCTGCGCCCGGCAAGACGGCATGGGTCAGAGCATGATCCAATGATCGTGTGTTGACCCGGTGGGCGGCAAACAAAAATTCCAATTCCGGCTGACAGTGGGATGGGGACAGGTCCGCCAGGCGTAGTTTTTTCTTTTGATGGGGCAACGTGAGAGGCGTTTTAAGGAGATCCTGAAACCACTGGGTCAGGGCATCAACCCAGGTTCCCCAACCACGATGATTGCAGCGGTTCTCAACCTGGTCGTGAATCAATTGGCGGTCAAGGGCCACATTTTTGAAACCTTCATCCGCAGCCCATTCCAGCAGTCCATGGAGAAATATCCCCGGCTCCGGTCCCCGTGGAAAGTTGTGAATGGACGGTTTGCCGGGCCTGACTTCCGGATATGAAAGAAATGTTTCGCCGGGTTCCTGCAACTGGTCTTCAATGGCTGAACCCGGGAAATCGAAAGGTTTTTTCTGCGCCTCTGTTTTCCATTCCGGGGAAGAATAAGCATTTTCGTCCTTTAATATTCCGGAATAACTGGTGATCCGCCAATCCCGGAACACCGGGGTGTTAAACGGCAAGGCGGGCATGAGTGATGCAACCTCCCCCTTGGGTTTATAAACCCCCATTCGCGGTTCAGGTAGCGGTTCAATGGTTATATGCGGGCAGTCGCCTTTCAAAAAACGCAGTTTTTGGGAAAGATCCCGAGTGGGTATCATTTCGCCGGCGGACAACAAGTAGCCGAAAGCCGAGCGGTGCAGGGTGCTTTTTTCCCCATTTTTGGTGGTACTCCCCGTGACGCCGATGCCCATCCAACAGGCATATCGAGCACGGGTCACCGCAACATAAAGCAGGCGAATTTCTTCAGCCAGTCGTTCCCGGTCCGCCGCCTCAATATCGACTGCGTCAGGGGAAGTCACCACCCTGACTCCACCCTGCTCGTCGGAATGGATGGCCATGGCAGCATTTTTTCGGGTCGCCTGACGAAATGAGCAGGCAAAGGGTAAAAACACCAGAGGATACTGCAGCCCCTTGGACTTATGGATGGTGATGACCTTGATCAATTCTTCATCGCTCTCCAGACGAAGGACCTGGTCATCCACTCCGGTGGGGTGTTGTTGAAGCTGTTCCTCCAGCCAGCGGATTAACCCCTTCGCCCCATTCACCTCAACGGATTTTGCCTGCAGGAGTTCGGCCAGATGAAGGAAATTGGTGGCTGCGCGCTCACCGCCGGGAGCAGTCAGAAGGCCCGAGGACACACCAAAGTCCTGCAGCAGGTTCCGCAACATGGGCAGAACCCCCCGGTTCTGCCAGATTAAATGATACCGGCCGAAACGCTCAACTTCTGCCTCCCATGCCGTTTCATTTTGGTTCAAATGGTCCAGACGCCCTAAAGGCTGCCCCAGAATCGGTGTGGCCAGGGCGGCTTTGAGGGTCCGTTCCTGTCCCGGGGATGCGCAGGCCTGCAGCAGATAGCGCATTTGTCGGGCTTCATGGGAGTCAAAAACAGATGTTTTATCCGATAGGTAAACGCTGCGTACCCGGCGCTTGTCCAGTGCTTTTCGAATAAATTCCGCTTCACTGCCACTGCGCACCAGGACGGCCATATCCGCCGGGCGAAGCGGATTCAACGGTTCGCCGGGGCCATTCTGGAAACCGGCACGGGAGGGGTGTTGTTCAGCCAGATTCAACAACCGCACGATTTCTTCGGCAAAGGCTTCGGCCATTTTGGCCAGATAACCATTGCGGCCTGTTTTTAAAACCGGTTCGGTTTGCTGCAGATGCCGGATGTGCAGGCCGGATGACCGTTGATCTTTCACCATCAGCTGCTCTTGGGGGCCTTTGGCCGAAACCGGTTCAAATGGGATTCGGTCCTTAAAAAGAAAGGGGCCTTCGGGATATGGGTTTGCCGACCCGAACATTTGATTGACCGACATCACCAACGCTTCGGTGGCCCGGTAATTGGCGCGCAGCGTGTAAGGGTCATCACCGGTATCCCGGCGGGCCCGCAGGTAGGTATGGATATCCGCACCGCGAAAGGCGTAAATGGCCTGCTTGGGGTCCCCGATCATCAATAGTGCCGTCTGGGGTCGGTGGCCGTAGATTTTTCTGAAAGCGGCATATTGAACGGGGTCCGTGTCCTGGAATTCGTCAATCATGGCCACCGGATACTGATCGGCAATGGTTTCTGCCAATCCGTCGTTTCCGGGGCGTTGCAATGCCTCGTTTAAGCGGGTGAGGAGGTCGTCAAAGTCCACGAGCCCCTGCTGGTCTTTTTGTCGCTGATAGCGGCGGTCAATCTCCTTTGCCGCATGAACAAACAGGGCTTTGTCAATTTCAAACCGGTTTAATGTGTTATTGAGCCGGTCAAACGCATCGTAGGCGCCATGTTCAGGCGGTGCTTTGTGCTTGTTTGTCGCGTCCTTGAGACCTTGAGATGAAAATTTCAGACGCGTCCGGGTATCCGGCAGAGGACCATTTTTTTTGACCCAAAGGGTGAGCTGATGGGTCCATTTTTTTAATGAAGGCGCACCGTACTTTTTGCCATTCAGGGTTTTGTCCGCCTTGGCCTGTGTGACCCGGTCAATTGCCGTCTCAAAATCCGCGGACCATTCCCGCCGTGCCGCCAGAATGGCTTCACAGCGTTGCTCCAGCATGACAAACGGATCTTCCTGCATCGGCAAATCATTAATTATCCCCACCTTGAACAATGGTTTCACCTGGTTCAGCAGGGCCTGGGGAGTGGTGCATCGGATCAGAGCCAGGAGTTCCGCCAGCTGTTCGGGTGGGAGTTCATAAAAATGACAACGCCAGTAATCGCGGGCCGCCTCTTCCAGCAGGTCCTGATCATCGGGCGCCAGTTCCAGATCGAAGAGGCTGCCGCATTCAAAAGCGTGCTGCCGCAGCATGCGTTTGCTCCAACTGTGAATGGTGTGGATGGCCGCTTCATCCATCCACAGGGCCGCATGTTCAAGCACGCCGGCTTTTTGGGGCCATGATTCTTGAGGAAAGGCACGGCCAAGGCCTTCAAGAAACCCATCGCCGCTGCATTCTCCACGAAAAAAGGCGGCGGCTTCAACCAGTTTGTTGCGAATCCGGTCTCGCAACTCTTCCGTGGCGGCATTGGTGAAGGTTACCACCAGGATCTCGGGGGGCATGAGGGGTCTGTGAAAACCATTGTCCCCGCCGTGCTCCAACACCAGCCTCAGATAAAGGGCCCCGATGGTATAGGTTTTGCCTGTTCCCGCACTGGCTTCCATGAGACGAAGGCCGCGGATGGGAAAGGTCAGGGGATCAAGATAATTGGCCATGAATCGTGTCCGTTTGAATGGTGGTCATGAGTGGCCCGTAGATGTGCTCGGCCATTGTTTTGAAACGGTACTGTTCAGCCTGCCTGAGGACATCACAATCAGCGTAGCATCATTCGCGGGTATGTGTAAATAAATCCCGGATCCGATCGGGCAGAAAGTAGGCATTGCTGAAGGGCTGCAAGGGACGTGGGGAAAAAGGCTTTTTGCTTTTAAACCCCTATCCGTTTGAAGGTATGGTGTTTAAAAAACTTGAAATAATTACCCTTTCCCATGAAAACCCGTTGACAAAAATTGACTCGGGGGCCATATTTGTATCTGCTTATTTTTAAAAATTGAGTTGGTATCCTTGCACAGATTTGATGGATGTCTGGGTAAAGGAAAGAATGGTCGCATCTGAGCGCGTTGGAAGGACATGCAATATATGGAATTTACCCCGAATTGATATGAGCCGCGGATCTGGACGGATACCATTACAAACGTGATGATAACTGAGTCGGTATAATTACTTGTTTAAGAGGCTATAAGATGAATATTTGGGAGCCAGACAAACTAATTTTCTTCCTAGCTTTGTTCATGCCAGGTTTTGTATCAATAAAGGTATATGAATTAATTATTGCGACTAAAAAGCATGATTTCAAAAATTCATTTCTTGAAGCGGTCGGTTTTAGTGTATTGAATTTTGCTGCTCTATCATGGCTTTTTTTGATAATTGGCTCTCCTGGTTTTTCAAAAAACCACCCAATTTTGTTTTCACTCATTGTCTTTTCTATCTTCTTTGTATTTCCTTCTCTTTGGCCCATAATTTTTGTAATACTATCTAAATGGAAACGTTTTTCTAAATATATCATCAGCCCTATTAGTATGCCTTGGGATTTTGTTTTCAGTAAGCGAAAGTCGGCTTGGGTTATAGCTCACTTAAAAGATGGGAGAAGAATAGGTGGGAAATATAGTATTAATTCAAGAACATCTGCATATCCAAATCAAAGACAAATATATATAGAGGAATTGTGGGTTCTTAAAGATGACGGAGGGTTTGTTAAACCTGTTGAAAGAAGTGGTGGGGCTATCCTCTTTGAGGATGAGATTTCAACAATTGAATTCTTTAATTAAAAAGGAGGCAGATCATGTCCGATTTGGAAGAAAATATTATTAAAGAAATTGAAAAAAGAAAAAGAATAATAGGTGATGACTCAATTCAGGAATCGTATCAACCTACTGAAGATACGCTTGACCCAGATAATCCTCCAGGAGATGGTAGCGGTGTGCCGGAAAAGGATGACGATTAACCGAGGTAGACCTCTTAACCAAACGTTTGAGCCGACAGCTAACTACTTGCAGCTGAAGAGCGGGTTCGGCGGTATAGTCTCGCTGAACGTAACATAAATAGGGGGTTGGTGATGAAAACAAAAAAAAGGATGTCACCGTAGTTGTTTGGCATTAGGATTAAACCATGGAATTTGAATGGGATCCCAACAAAGCTGCAACCAATTTTAGTAAACACGGTATCACCTTTTCTGAGGCAGCCACGGTCTTTGGTGATCCTCTCGAAGTGACAATCGCTGACCCTGATCACTCCGTGGAAGAGTTCCGGTTTCTCTCTGTTGGTCGCAGTGAGGCCGGGCGGCTTCTTGTTGTGGCCTATACCGAACGAAATAATCGCATCCGAATCATCTACTGCGCGGCCAGTAACGCCGCAGGAGGGCAGGCACTATGAATCATAATCAAAACATAAACAAAGAAGACGACATCCGCCCAGAGTATGATTTCTCGGGGGGTGTTCGTGGTAAGCATTTCCAGGCATACAGGAAAGGTACCAATCTGGTACCGCTTGACCAAGACGTGGCCCAAATGTTTCCAGACGCTACAGCGGTTAATGAAGCTCTCCGCCTCTTGATCAAACTTGCCAAGCAGCGTGTCCCGCCAGCCACAACTGCCGAACCAGGCGCTTGAGTGCACGGCAACAAGGCCCTTGGCCGCCACCACTCAGCTTGGTCGTTATAGAGGAGATCATTGAATAAGCATGATTGGAGAAGCTGGACAGATGTCAGATCAAATAAGATATTGGATGGAACTATCTGAATATGATATTGAGACAGCCATTGCGATGTTAAAAAGCAAGCGATATCTTTATGTTGGGTTTATGGCTCACCAATCTATTGAAAAAATGCTAAAGGCTTATTATGTAAAAACCAATGGAGAGCCAGCCCCATTTTCTCATAGTCTTTCTTACCTTGCAAAGAAAGCAAAAATCTATGAGCATTTTTCAGAAGATCAGAAGCTTTTTATAGATATGCTTGAACCAATGAATGTTGAATGCAGATATCCGTCTCATAAGGAACAATTAATGAGGAGTTTGACAGAAGAACGATGCAAAGAAATTCTTGATAATTCAAAGGAACTACAGCAATGGATAAAGCAGAAGTTATAACAAAGCTTAAAAGATATAAAAAACTTTTGTCAGAATATATGTCATTTGATAAAATGATTCTGTTCGGTTCTTATGCAAGAGGGAGCCAGAGAGAAGACAGTGATGTGGATGTCGCGATAATAGTCGATGAAATGCAAGGGGATTATTTTTCTACAAGACCTCTGTTATGGAGAATTAGAAGGGAAGTGGATGATAGAATCGAACCCATTCTTTTTGAAACAAAACACGACGAAAGCGGTTTTTTAGAAGAAGTAATGAGAAATGGGATTCTGATATAGCCAAAAGATGGAGCGGGCTTACGCAGCTCATCTTATCGATAGCTCTAACAAAATATAGTGGAGATCCATGATCTGAAAATGAAGGATTATCACATCAATATCTTTTACAGCGAAGAAGACGAAGGATATGTAGCAGACATACCCGATTTGAAGTATTGCTCTGCTTTTGGAGAAACTCCGGAAAAAGCGTTATTGGAAGTATTAAAGGCAAAAGATGTATGGTTGGAGTCCGCACGTACACATGGCAAACCTACCCCTGAGCCACATTATCGTCCTGTGGTCTACCAAGTAGCTTAATGTCATACCGCAGAACAAGCGACTCGATTCCCCCGGGTGTTAATCGCTCCGAATGGTTTCCATGAGCGGCCCATAAAGCTGCTCGGCCAGGATTTTGAAACGGGACTCTTCAGCCTGCCAAAGGGCATCAAAATCAAGGTAGCATCGCTTTAGATAAACGCCGTCGGCGTATCCCAGTTCTCCGGAAAAATTGTACCCATCCCCCTCATAGGTTTTTCGAGCCGCCTCCCGTGCCTTTTCCAAAACGTTGTCCCCCTTATTGGAAAACAGGATTTTCAGATAAGCCGGCGCCGTTTTCGCCGTTACGGGATGGGGTTGCTGAAGTCCCTGCCACCAGAACTTGACGATTTCATCCAGCCACTTACCTGCCTTTTCGGGAGGAAGGGGGGGGAGTTCCGCAAGACCGTCAGGGGCTACCAGGATACTGGTCAGGGCTATTTTCTGAGCACACCCCGCCAGGTGTTTGACCCAGAGACCCACCAGGCTGTCCGGACGTGAAACCCGACCTTTTTTATCCAGGATTTCGTTGGGATAAAACTCCCAGCGTGCATAATCGGTGGATTTTGCTGGGGTTGATATTTCAGGTTTCTCCACCCGTAACCCATCGAGCCAGTCCTCCAGCGCTTCGCAGTCGCATCCATCAATCCGAATCGGAAAACGGATTTCCACAGGGGGGCATGAATGGGGATATTTTTCGGCCAGCCGGTGATGGTATTTCAGCATTTGCAGGACCGGTTCGGCGAGCTTTTGGGCCGATAGCGGGCCGAAACCGCCCGGCGGCAATTCCCCCGTGCGCTGCAGCCGTCGGGCTGCCGAATAAACGGCCTCCGAGCGTTCCGAAGCAGGGGCTGCGAGACCGGCGTTCAACAGCATTTCCCCCTGGTTGAATGGCGAAAGCCCATCCAGGGAAAAGGGTTCCTGGTTTTGGGTTACGGTCTCGGTGTCATCAAAATAGACGTTCAGTCTTTGGTTGAAAAAGCACTTGATGGGATTTTTGAGACATCGAATCAATTGGATCAGCCCCGGCCCGGTATGGATTTTAGCCGGACAAAGCCTGTCCTGATCTGATTTCGTTTCCTGCGGATTCAGCATTTTTCGCCATTCCCGGGCATGGGTGAAAAGCTCCCGGGACCCATGGGGCAGAAAGTACGCCCTGCTGAAGGGTTGCAGGGGGTGCAGGCAAGTCAAGTGATCCAATAGGTCCAAAGCATTGTCCGCCTCAATTTGCCAGCCCCCCGCCAGGTAATCTCGCAGCTGGCTCACCAGCACTGACGGCATCCGTTCACTGTTGTCATTTACATCGCGGGCAATGGTGCTGATGTAGAGGTTTTCCCGCGCTGAGAGCAGTGCCTCAAGGAACAGGTAGCGGTCGTCTTCTCGACGGGAACGATCACCCGGGCGGTAAAGACCGGGCGCGGCCATCAAATCGAAATCCATGGGGGGCATACTGCGGGGGTATTCCCCGTCGTTCATGCCCAACAGACAGACCACCTTAAAGGGAATGGCCCGCATGGGCATCAGGGTGCAGAAATTGACCATCCCCACTAGAAAATGCTGTGACATGCTTTGGTCTTTCATGGCGCTCAGCAAAACGTCTCGAACCACCGAAAGGGTCAGGGGTTCTTCCAGCCCGGCATCCGCGCAGGTGTCTCGCCATGCCGATACTATGTCCTCCAGAATGCGCCGGGTGAGCTGATCGCTACTGTCGGTGGGTAGAAAAAAATCATCCAACAACGCCAGAATACGCTCGTGCCAGACTTGGGGAAGCCCCGGGGTTTTGAGTGCTCTCCAGTGTTTCTCCAAATGGCGGATAAGGAGATGCAAAGGGCCGATCAGTTCAGCTTCCAACCCGCCGATTTCCCCGTAGGGCTCAATGTCCCGCCACGATTCGCCCGTGCCCACGGCATATCCCAGCAGCATGCGGCGTAAACCGAATTGCCAGGTGTTTTCATCAAGATCCTGGGGCAGGTCAAAGGCGGTTCGCTGCGTTGCATCGAGCCCCCACCGGATGCCCGCGCCATCAATCCAAAGCTGTAATTTCTGAACATCATGTTCCCCCAGGCCGAAGCGTTGGTGGAATGCGGGAACCTGCAGCAGGTCCAGAATATCGCTTTGGGCCATGCGTGAGGTGGGCAGATGAAGCAGTTTTTCAAAGGCTCGCAGCATGGGAAGACCGGCCCGGTCAGGTCTGTCGGCGATGGCAAAGGGAACAAAACGCGGGTCCTGGCGCGACAAGTTGCCAAAAACAGATTCAATATGAGGCGCATAGATATCTATGTCAGGGGTCATGACGATAATGTCTTTAGGCTTTAAGTCAGGGTTCCGTTTGAACAGGTCGAGCAGTTGGTCCTGCAAAATTTCCACTTCCCGTTGACGGCTGTAGGCCATTTTGAACGTGATGGAACGATCGTCTGGGGATATGATAGATTTTTTTTCATGGGCTCCGGGCAGTGGTGTCAGATCAAGGATCGCCTGCTGTACCCGGTGCAACAGGGGGGCATCCTTGTTTTTTTCCGCAGCAAAATCGTCAAACAGGTCAATTTCATCAAAGCTTTTTCGGTATGCCTCCGGTTGGTCGTATCCATACAGGAGACCGATGGTGTCCCGTCCCTGTTTGCCCCAGGAGGCCAAAAGCGGATTGATATGGCGGTGCGTTGATTCGGGCGCCGTGTTTTTTGGGCCCCCGGTATGGGTAGAATGGCGGATCTGCTCAATCCGCAGCAGTTCGCGGTCTTCCATGATGTCAGCCCAATAGAACCGGCAGGGGTTGTGTACAAAAAAAAGCACCTGGGTAAGTTGACTGAGCGCGTGCAATGCCTCCAGGGCTTGTCCGGGCAGGGTGCTGATACCGAAAACAATGATGCGGCGGGGCAGAGCAGGGGGCCGTTCAGGAAGGCTCCGGGCCGCTTTCAGAAACCGTCGATGCAAGCCGGAACGGCTGGTATGCCGTTTCAGATCAGGCACATCTGATTGAATCAGGCGCCATAATTCAGCCTGCCAGCGCTGTTCGGAGGGCAGAGGTTCCACCTTTCCATGAGCATTTCTGAGCTGGTCCCGGCCGAAGGTCCAGTCCTCCAGCCAGTCGGCCCTGTAAACCTGATATTGGTCATACAGATCCGCCAGGCGACAGGCCAGTTGATACCGTTTGATTGAATCGGGATCGGCGGACAAAAATTGGTCAATGGCCGAAAAGCCTTTCTCCCTGGACAATCCTTTCAGCAACCGCATTAATCGCCATTTGAGTGGCGCTTTGTCATAGGGAGATTCCTGCGGTATGCCGTTCGGTCCCAACACGGCCCGATAGGCCTGCCACAAAAAACGTGCGGTTAATTGAAAGGAAACGGCCGCACTGATGCCGCAGCCATCATTTTCCGCCAGGGCAAGCTTGAGCCATTGCGCCATACCGTTGCTTTGAACAATGAACACTTCATTTTCCAGGGGAGCGAGCGGATGTCTCATGACCCACTGGATGGCGACCCTTCGCAAATCCTCCATGCGGTTGGAATGAATGACGGAAAAACCGGCCGGCAGCGCCGCTTTTTTTCTATCTGTTTGGTATGGCAAAGGGTCTCTCCCAAAGGGCCTTTGAAACCATCACGGCATACTCCATGAATGTTTATCCTTTTATGTTGAAAAACGTAAAGCAAAAGTTGTTAAAAAAACGAACCGTCATTACGTTTATCGCCACTGCTTGACATATGGCCCCACTTGGATCACCATGGGGCCTGAATTCTGAGAGCCGAGGAAAAACGGGCACTTTCGAAATCATGGCGTCAGAAAAGATTTAGCTAACCCGGAGGGAAAGGATGGAAAGCTGGAAAACATTCTGGGAAATTGTCGTGGATGTGTGGAAAAATGGCCTTTACGGTCTCGATATCGGGCGGATTATTGTGGCCGTCCTTATTTTCCTGGGATTTCTGATCATCCGACGATTGTTTTCCCGAATCCTGGTTCACCGGATTAGCCTGCTCACCCAAAAAACGCCTACCCCCCTGGATGACAAGGCACTGGAGGTTGTTCAGAAGCCGGTGAGTTTCATTCCCGTGGTGCTGGGCGTCTACTTTGCAATGGAGCACCTCAATCTTTCGGGGAATCTGGAAATCTTTGCAGACCGGCTGGTCCGTTCCCTCATTGTATTCGTTATCTTCTGGGGTCTGGTCAGGCTGGTACAGCCCCTTTCAATGTTGTTGCAAGGCCTGGAAAAGGTTTTATCAATGCCCATGGTGGAATGGTTCATCAAGGCTGTCCGCATTGCTTTCGTCTTCATCGGTGGCGCCACCATACTGGAAATCTGGGGCATCAGGGTTGGACCCATTATCGCGGGTCTCGGTCTTTTAGGGGTGGCCGTGGCACTGGGGGCTCAGGATCTTTTCAAAAACCTTATATCAGGGATTCTGGTGCTTGTTGAGAAGCGGTTCCACCCGGGGGACTGGATTCTCGTCAGAGGTGTGGTGGAAGGGACCGTTGAGACCATCGGGTTTCGATCCACCGTGGTCCGAAGATTTGACAAGGCCCCGGTCTATGTGCCCAATAGCAAGCTTTCGGATGATTCACTCATCAATTATTCCGCCATGACCCACCGGCGGATCTACTGGATCATCGGGGTGGAGTACCGAACCACCATCGAACAGCTCAGGACCATCCGGGACCGGATCGAGGACTATATCCTCCAGTCGGAGGCATTCGCCCATCCACCCGAGGTCTCTACCTTTGTGCGCATCGACCGTTTCGGTGACTCCTCCATCGACATCATGCTTTACTGCTTTACCCGCACCACGGTATGGGGGGAATGGCTGGAGCTCAAGGAGCAGCTTGCCTACAGGATCAAGCAAATCGTGGAAGAGGCCGGAACCGGTTTCGCCTTTCCCAGCCAGTCCCTGTACGTGGAAACGGTTCCCTACGAAAACCCGGAGGTGTTTGTGCCGCCTGAAAAATAGCGACTATGGTGTCAAAAATTTGGGGGGAAGATCGGCCTTTGCGTTGATTTCGAGGGATTTAAGGATCATGAGCGTTACGGTTCCGTGGGCCAGCATTTTTTCTTTATCATCAAAGACGGTGGCCTCGCTCAAACAGAGTGTCTTCCCGGTTTTGATGTTTTTTCCCTTGGCGATGAATCGCCCCGATGCGGCCGGTGCCAGGTAATTGAGCTTCATCTCAACGGTGGTCATGCCGGATGACGCGTCAATGCTTGAATAGGCCGCCCAGAAGGCGGCAGCGTCTATCAGAGACGCATAAACGCCCCCATGAACGATTCCATAGGGCTGGAGATGTTTTTCTTGAACCTCCACTTCCAGAAAAGAACGGCCCATCTCGAGGGCGTTGATTTTCATGGAAAGAAGATTGAAGTAGGGACAATTGTTGATATGCGCTCTAACAGCCGCCACATGGTCCGGATTCAGTTGTTTCATGGATACTGCCTCCTGAGGACATCAACATAAGATGGGTGGTTGAAAACGTGAGTATCAGATTGGGGAGACACAATCAACCCAAAATCCAAAACTGCACTTTGACACGAGAACCCCAATGACCTATACTGCATCAGCTTGTGGGGTCCTACTATAAAATGGGGTTTGAAACTTTATCACCAATCCATCTTCAATGCTTCAAAACACGGTGGAGGCAAAGCCAATGAAGATTCATCATATGGGTCAGAAAAAAAACCACATTGTGGTTACGGTTGAAGGACGTATGGATGCCGTTTCCGCGCCGGAATTTGAAAAATTTCTAAATGCCCTCATTGATGAAGGTGCGTTAAAGGTCATTGTGGACTTTGAAGGCCTCGACTATATCAGCAGTGCGGGGCTCCGAAGCGTCTTGATTACCACCAAAAAAATACAGAGCAAGAACGGGGAAATTCTGATTGTGTCCCTTCACGATACGGTCAAAGAAATATTTGAAATTTCAGGGTTCAGTACCATTATTCCGATCCATGCATCTGTGGATGCAGCGCTTGAAACCGCTTGAAAAAACCTTCAGCCTTCGAGACCCAAGCGTAAAAAGCATATTAAGGAATGATTTCAGACCATGGCGAAAATCGGGCTGCCCGCCGAAATGGAAAACCTTGAAGAACTTCTTGATTTCGTTGACAATGAGGCTGATAAGGCAGGATTTCCAGCGCGCCGTGTTTCGGAAATTCGACTGGCTGCGGAAGAAGTTCTGGTCAATATTTTTTGTTACGCTTATCCGGAGACTGACGGCGATGTGTCCATCAGTTGTTTTGTGAAGGAAGAATTTTTTGTCTTGGAGATTCTGGATGGCGGAACCCCTTTTAACATTATGGCGGCTCCCGGTCCGGATCTCTCGTCGTGTCTGTCGGAGCGTAGTGTGGGAGGGTTGGGAATCCATTTTGTAAAGGAAATGGCAAATGAAACACGGTATGTTCGGGATAAAGGGCAGAATCGGTTAACGCTGGCTTTTGGGAAGTGTCGTCAAGAATGACACCTGTTATGAAAGGGATGGAAAAATGGCAGTTGTAGAATGGACGTTGGATGAAAAGGTGGCAGTGGCCACCTTAAATGACGGTGAAAATCGTTTCAACCCGGACTTTCTTGAAAGCTTTATGGGGGTACTGGACCAGATCGAAAAAGAAACAAATGCCAATGTTCTGGTGGTGACGTCCTCCCATAAAAAGATTTTTTCAAACGGGATTGACCTGGATTGGCTGCTCCCCCACGTTCAAAAGGGAGATCTTGAAACGGCCAAGGCCTTTTTTTACACCATGAATCGCCTTTTCAGGCGGCTTCTTCTTTACCCCATGCCCACGGTCTGTGCCATTTCCGGCCACGCCTTTGCGGGGGGCGCCATCATGACTTGCGCGTTTGATTTTCGGTTCATGCGTTCGGACCGGGGGTTTTTCTGCTTTCCGGAAGTGGATTTGGGGATTCCGTTTCTGCCCGGCATGATCGCGCTGATCAAAAAAGCGATCCCCCAGTACAAACTGGAGGAACTTCAGTTTACGGGCAAACGGGCTACAGCCGAAGAATGTGAAGCCTACCATATCATCACCAAAGCCTGCCATATGGACGACCTGATGAATGAGACGCTAGAATTTGCCAAAGGGCTCAATAAGCGGCGGGAGATTATTTCCGAGATGAAAAAGCGGATGTATAAACAGATTGTTTATGCCTTTGACGTGGAGGATCCCCTCTTGATCGATTCAGGTCAGTTTAACGTATGATCCAATACTACCTAAAACCGGTGATATAGGGATTGGTTTCTCTTTCATGGGCCAGAGTGGAGACAGGGGTTTCCCCATACGCGTGCCCCGGCCAGACCCTGGTTTCAGGGGGAAGGGAGAGCAGTTTTTTGACCGATAACAGGAGGGTGCCCATGTCGCCCCCACCGAGGTCGGTTCGGCCCACAGCCCCCACAAACAGGGTGTCGCCGGTAAACAGGTTGCCCGTCCCGTACAGGCATATGGAGCCGGGGGAGTGGCCCGGGGTGTGGATGATCTGAAGCGTTTCCTTTCCGATGACAAGAGAATCTCCCTCTTTCACCAGCATATCCGGTTTGGGGGATGGTTTTTTCCCCAGCGCCAGGGAAAATGCTTGGTTCTTGCCGCTTCTTATCTGGTCCGCATCATCTTCGTGGATCACCAGTTGTGCGTCCGTTTTAGACAGGATCGCACGGTTTCCGCAGGTGTGGTCGGCGTGGGCATGGGTGTTGACCACATACTTCAGGGTTAACCCAAGGGTTCTCAACCTGTCCAAAATTTTTCTCTCTGAGCCAGCCGGGTCAATGACCAGGGCTTCTTTTTCTGTCTCGCAGCCCACAATGTAGGCAAAAACCGCCATGGGGCCGACCTTTATCTGTTCTATCTGCATCATTGCCGTTTTCCTCTTTTAAACGGGTTGGGTAAACTGTTGAAGTTCTTTGATGAGTCTGGGAATCAGTTTGCGAACAACCCCTTCTTTTTCATAGGTGCTGACGGAGAAAAATTCTTTTGAACCCGCAAAGCCTGGGTTCATCATGGGAATTTGCGCCTGAAGATTGGGTGCCAGGGTTTCGAATCGGGTGATCATTTCCACCAGCGGAATCTCTTCTCCGGGATAATGCGCCAGCCAACCCAGTTGTTTCATGCTTTCATAGCGAATACGGTCCAGCAAAAAAAGATACTGGTCAATCACCCGCATCTTATTTTTGGGCGACAGTTCATTGAATTCAAACCCCGATCCCAGGTGATTGAGACCCATAATCAGATCATAGAGATAAAATGTGCATTTGTCTTTGCCCTGCGCCAGAAATGAAAGGGTTTCAAGGGAAATATGGCCCAGACAGGTCTGTGGGGTGAAGTCTTCTTTAAACCGGCTTTTCCAGTTTCGAAAGGCCTTTTTTGCCAATATATGGGCTTTCCCGTCTTCAAGACTGATCACTTGCGTCATGGTTTACCGGCCCATAAAGCGAGGTTTTCGTTTTTCCATGAATGCTCGCTTTCCCTCCTGTAAATCTTCGGTCATCAGTGACCGGGCAAAAAGTGCGGCGAGTTCTGATTCTTCATCTTCGCTCAAGACGTTGGTTTCGGCCATTTTGTACAATGCCTGTTTGGTTCCCCGTAAGGCCATGGGTGCATTTTGTGAAATCTCTTCTGCCATATCATAGGTAGCGGTTTTTAGACAATCACGTTCCACCAGTTCGTTTAAAAGGCCCATGCGAAGACAGTTATGACTGTCATATGGACGGCCGGTCAGGAACATTTCAAGGGTTTTGGTAAACCCCAGAACCATGAGAAACCGCCGAAAACCCGCTGGAGGATAAACAAGCCCCAGTTTTGCCGGGGGCATTCCCATGGTAATTCCGTGCCTGCCGATCCGGATGTCGCAGGCCACGGCCAGTTCGCAGCCGCCGCCAAAAGCATGGCCGCTCACCATGGCGATAACAGGGTAGGGGAAATTCCGAATGGCCTGAAGGGCGTTTTCCAGGGGCGATATATTCTCAATGGGCTTTTCCGGGGCTTGATCATTTTTTGTTGGTATTGCTGATATGTCATATCCTGCTGAAAAAGATGTTTCCCCCGCACCCCGAATGATGAGGGCTCTTATATCCGGATCACAACCCAGTTCGGAAACCATCATGGCCATTTCCTGAAGAAGCCCGGATGTGAGAAAATTGCGTTTTTCAGGCCGATTGATCGTCAAGGTGCAGATATTTTTGTCACGCTTTGTGAGAAGCTGGGTTTTGCTCTGATATGCCATAACGGATACTCATCGGTTTTCCGGAGTGCCGTTTTCATCGGCATCCAGTGGAATGCTCAATTCATAAATGCCGCTGTCCATGACAGCCTGAATGGGCGTATCTGAAGCGGATTCGAACACCTTGAGCATCCCTTTGTTGGTGGCCAGCACATCCGCTTTGAATCCACGGATGTCATTTTCTCTGGCAATTTTTTTGAGGGTTCGAAAGAGAAAAGAAGCGATCCCTTTTCCTTGGAAATCTTCATCCACCACAAAGGCCACGTCCGCTACCGGTTTGTCAGGAAGGCGCACATAGCGCGCTTCGGCAACAATACGTCCGGCGCCCGGTTCTCCCATAAGTCCCACGATGGACATGGTTTTGGTATAGTCTATATTCGCGTATTCCTGCATTTTGGTGTGCGGCATGGTCTTTATGGGCGAGAAATATCGGTAATAGACCGATTTGTCGGAGAACCGGTAAAAAAGGCGTCGCATCTCATCCACGTCCGAGGGCTTGATGGCCCGAAACCGAACAGTGATTTCCCCGGGAAAAACTTTTTCACAGGCAAGGTCCGTGGGGTAAAGCGCCCCGGATTCCGGAAGATACAGCTGATCTGCGTACAGGATGTTTTTTTCCTTGGCAAGACGAACCAACTCCGCGCGATCATCGGGGTGGGCGATGTCAATCAATGCCAGCGCTCTTTCCCGAATGGTTCGCCCGGTCATGGAGGCCACACCGTATTCGGTGACCACCAGGTCTAAAAATTCGCGAATGGAAAACTGACCCGGATAATCGTCCACTGAAATCAGAATATTGGACTCATTCTTCAAATTCCGACTGGGCAGAGCAATAATGGTTCTGCCCTTTTTGGAAAAGCGCGCGCCTTTGAAGAACTCCTGGGCTTCACTGGGTCCATCACCCACATTGCCTTTGCCGCTGTGCAGGGCAACCCCGCCGCTGAGATCCACTTTGCGAACCGGAAGCACCACCATGGTGCGGTCGTTTCGTCCGATCCGTTTGGGGTCGGCCACCACGTCGATGCTTTGAAATTCAATGAGGGGGTTTCGATGGAGCCAGTAAAGCAGTTCCGGGGTGCCGATGGCATAGGCTGTCAGCGATTTTCCCAGGAAATGGCCCTTTTTTCGATTGGAGACGGCACCGCTTTTGACCAGGTCCATGACGGCATCGGTGAAAAACGGGGAATGGATGCCGAGGTCCCGCTTGTTTTGCAGATGACGTGCAAGGGCGTCAAACATGTGACCCGCTGAAAAGGCCAGACAACTGCCGTCCTCAATGAGGGAGGCCACATTGGCACCTACCTTGTCAAAGACCGGATCAAAGGGGGAACGTTCAAAATATATGGGAGGCGCTTCGGATTCCACCAGAAAATCGAAATCATCCATGTGAACAAAGGTGTCCCCCATGGTTCTGGGGGCTTCATGGTTGATTTCGCCCACCACCAGGGAGGCCTGTTCCATGGCGTATCTGGCCACGTCAATGGCGGGTCCGAGACTGCAGAAGCCCGACCGGTCGGGAGGCGTAATCTGAATGAACGCGGCATCAATTTCGATAATGCCGGATTGTATGAGCCTGGGAATTTCGGAAAAAGGGCTCGGGATCATATCAACACGGCCGGAGTTGATTTCTTCACTGGCCACCCATCCGGCAAAAAAGGTTTTCAGACGATATTTATGGTTCTGATTCTGGGTAATGGAAATAGCAGGTCCAAAGCTAATCAACTGAATGAATTCCAGATCCCTGAGGTTACCGGCATCTGAATCGAGCAGGCTTTTGACCAGCGTACAGGGTTCTGCAACGCCGGTTCCTAGAAAAATGCTCATTCCGGGTTTAATCCTGGAAAGGACTTTTTGGGGGTCAACCAATTTGGATTTCCATTCCTTGGGTTCCATAACCGACATGGGTGAGGTTTTTCTCCTGATTTAAATGTGTTGAATAAAAATCATGAGGATTTGCCATTGAGCTTCAATTGGGCCATGACCACCCTTTGAAGATGGCTGTAATCCTCGATCTTTGTTTCGTTTTGGTAAAGGCCCGTCCGGGCCAGGGTAAAGAGGGCTTTTTCCACTTGATATGGAGACATCTCCAGCAAAAGCCAGCCACCGGGGTGCAGAAATTGCGGTGCCTGACAAATGATTTGTTTCAGAAAATCCATGCCGTCTTTTCCGCCGTCCAGCGCCGGTTTCGGTTCATAAATTGCAACCTCCGGGAGAAGCCCCTGTATTTCGTGGGTACATACATAGGGCGGATTGGATGCAATCAGATGAAACAGAGGTTTTTCAACCATTAAGGGCTCGAAAAGGTTTCCCCGAAGAAACGTTATCCTGTCTGATACACCATGCCTCTCTGCGTTTAGGCGTGCCAAATCAAGGGCTTCTCCGCTGATGTCTGTTGCAAGGATAAGGGCTTGGGGGACCTCTTTTGCCAATGTGACGGAGATGACGCCGCTGCCGGTTCCCAGATCCAGTACACGATAGGGGGTTTCAGCAAAGGACCCTGCCAGCGTTATGGCCTGCTCCACAAGAATTTCGGTTTCGGGTCTGGGAATCAGGACATGGGGATTGACCCCGAATGCAAGGGACCAGAATTCCTGGGTGCCGGTAATGTATTGCAGGGGTTCATGTTTCAGACGCCGCCTGATGAGGTCGCGATAACCTGAGACCTCCTTTTCGGTAAGCGGTTGATCAAAATTGAGATATAGCGATATCCGTTTAACGTGGAGCTGATAAGCCAGAAGCACTTCAGCATTGAGGCGAGCACTTTCGATTCCTTTTTCTACCAGATAATCGGTTGCCGTCTCAAGCAGTGTTTTGATACACCAGGCCTTGGGGGTCATGACAGCGCTTGCACTGAGATCAATTGCCGCCGGAGTTTTTGAGGGCTTCGGTTTGAAAATGGGTAATCAGCGGCTCAATGACGAGGTTAAGATCTCCCTGAAGAAAATCCTCAAGTTTGTATAGTGTAAGCCCGATGCGGTGATCGGTGATCCGCGCCTGGGGAAAATTATAGGTTCTGATCCGTTCACTCCGGTCACCTGTGCCAACAAGGGTTTTGCGCTCTTCGGAAATTCGCGAGTGCTGCTTGGCCGTCTCAAAATCCAGCATGCGGCTTCTGAGAACTTTCATGGCTTTTGCCTTGTTTTTATGCTGGGATTTTTCATCCTGGCATGTGACCACCAGTCCGGTGGGAAAGTGGGTAATTCGAACGGCTGAGTCGGTCGTGTTCACATGTTGGCCCCCATGCCCTGATGACCGGTACACATCGATCCGAAGGTCTTCAGGCTTGATTTCCACGTCTACTTCCTCTGCTTCCGGGAGTACCGCCACGGTGACCGCTGAGGTGTGTATCCGTCCCTGAGCCTCGGTCTCGGGCACACGCTGAACCCGGTGGACCCCGCTTTCATATTTAAGCCGACTGAACACCCTGTGACCCTCTACCAGGAGGATCACCTCCTTAAGTCCGCCGATGCCGGTCATGTTCTGGGACAGAACTTCCGTCTTCCAACGCCTTAACTCCGCGTAGCGGCTGTACATTCTGAAAAGATCCGCCGCAAAAAGGGCAGCCTCATCTCCTCCGGTGCCGGCCCTGATTTCAAGGAGGATATTCTTTTCGTCGTTGGGGTCTTTGGGAAGAAGCAATACCCGGAGTTCTTCGGCTACGTTAGTCAGGCGGAGATCCAGGGCTTCGATCTCTTCCCTGGCCAGTTTCTTCATTTCTGGGTCGGGGTCTTCCAGAAGGGACCGGTTTTCGGCAATTTCGTCCTCAAGGGCCTGATGTTTACGCAGAACCGTAATGATTGGGGCCAGGACGCTGTGCTCCTTGGCGTACTTCCGGTAGCGCTTCTGATCTGAAATGACCTCCGGCTGTCCCAGAAATCTTTCCAGTTCATGGTAGCGTTCTTCGGTTTCCTTCATTTTATCAAACATTGCCATGAGCCTGGAATTACTTTTTCCCCGACGTCTAAACCCCTAAATCTTACCCCAAAAACCTTATGACTTGTTGAACTTGGCGTACTTCTGTTTGAATCGTTCTATTCGACCGGCAGAGTCAACCAGTTTCTGTTTTCCGGTAAAAAACGGATGACATTGGGAGCATATTTCAATGTGAATGTCTTCAACGGTGGACCCGGTTTCAAATTCGCTGCCGCAGGCGCAACGCACTGTTGTTTTAAAATACTTCGGATGAATGTCACTTTTCATTACAATCTCCTCAATTTGTTGATCATCAATCTATTGGCTCATGGAATCAAGAAAATCCTTATTATCGCTTGTTCCCTTTATTTTTTCAAGTAGGAATTCCATGCTGTCCACAGGCGTCAGGGGCGCAAGCAGCTTTCGAAGAATCCATATGCGATTGAGGTCGGCCGGCTCTATCAGGAGTTCTTCTTTTCGGGTGCCGGAACGGTTGATGTCGATGGACGGGAACACCCGCCGGTCGCTCAGTTTTCGATCCAGGTGGATTTCCATATTGCCCGTGCCCTTGAATTCCTCAAATATCACCTCATCCATTCGGCTTCCGGTGTCAACCAGTGCTGTGGCAATAATGGTCAGGCTGCCCCCTTCTTCTATGTTTCTGGCCGCTCCGAAAAAGCGTTTGGGTTTATGAAGGGCGTTGGAGTCGAGACCGCCGGATAGAATTTTTCCACTGGGCGGTATCACGGAGTTGTAAGCCCTGGCCAGCCGGGTAATGCTGTCCAGCAGGATCAGCACATCCCGCTTATGCTCGACCAGTCTCTTTGCTTTTTCAATGACCATCTCAGCGACCTGCACGTGGCGTTGGGGGGGCTCGTCAAAGGTCGAACTGATCACCTCGGCGTCGACGGATCGGGCCATATCGGTCACTTCTTCGGGTCGTTCATCGATCAGCAATACGATTTTGTGGATGGATTTGTCGTTAGAGGTCACACTGTTGGCGATATTTTGAAGGAGCATGGTCTTTCCGGTCCTGGGCGGCGCCACAATCAGGCCTCGCTGGCCTTTTCCGATGGGCGTCATGAGGTCCATGACCCGGGTGGAGTAATTGTCCGCCTCAACTTCCATCTTGATTCTTTCATCGGGGTAAAGGGGCGTTAAATTGTCAAACAGGATTTTTTCTCTGGCGATTTCGGGATCTTCATGGTTGACCTTTTCCACTTTTAAAAGGGCGAAATAGCGCTCGGATTCTTTTGGAGGTCGGATCTGGCCGCTTATGGTGTCACCTTTTCTGAGGTTGAACCGACGAATCTGTGAGGGCGAAATATAGATATCATCGGGCCCGGGCAGGTAATTGGCGTCCGGGGCTCTCAGGAAGCCAAATCCGTCTGGAAGGATCTCCAACACCCCTTCGCCATATATGAGGCCGTTTTGTGCTGAATGGGCCTGGAGCAACGAGAAAGTGAGTTCCTGCTTACGCATTCCAGAGGCTCCCTCAATCTTAAACTCCTTTGCCATTTCAGTTAATTTACTGATTTTCATTGTTTTTAGTTCTACAAGATTCATGGTTGATCTCCGTCAGAAGGTTTATGGTCTATGGTCCAAGTCTAGATAATCTTAGAGTATCTCAAAGATATGTGAGTTATGACAGGTTTCTCAGCAGAATAGTAATGGAGTTTACTCGAACGGCCGGTTCGTACCGAATCTCCCAAAGAAAGGAATTCATTTGTGTATATGCGTATAGGCCTATAGCGTTTTTTTTTCGTTATGTCAAGCATTTGTTTGGGGGAAATGAACATTGATGTCCAGCGCGCTGAGAACCCGTTGCATGTCTTCGGGAAAAGGAGACTTAAATTCCATAAAGGTTTTTTCCTTGGGATGAACAAAACCGATGCGCGCGGCGTGAAGCATTTGCCTTTTCACAGCGGCTACCAGCGCGGGGTTTTGTTTCATGAAGCGTCTTTTGAGGGTGTCGGGTCCGTGACCATAAACCGTATCCCCCACCAGGGGATGCCCCAGATGGGAGAAATGAACACGAATCTGGTGTGTTCTGCCGGTTTTAATGGTGACAGACAAAAGGGAAAACCCCTCCTTACAATCAGCAATCTTTTTCCACAGGGTCAGAGCGTTTCGACCGCCGCTTTTGGCGACGGCCATCTCTTTTCGACGAACGGGATGCCGGGAGATGGGAAGGGCAATTCTCCCACTTTCATGGGAAGTTATGCCATGGACCAGGGCAACATATTCTTTTTTGATGGTTCCATTTTTGAATTGCTGCGCAAGCGCTTGATGGGCCATATCGTTTTTGGCAACGACCATGAGTCCGGAGGTGTCTTTATCGAGCCTGTGAACGATGCCGGGCCTGAGTATTCCCCCAATGCCTGAAAGATCTCTGCAATATTTCAAAAGGCCGTGAAC
>CAYPQJ010000026.1:0-30916 GCA_964412835.1 uncultured Desulfobacteraceae bacterium
GTGAAATAACCTCCCCCGGCACCAATATCGGCAACAACATCCCTTGGGGAAATATGTAACGTTTTGATAACTTGATCAGGTTCCTGCCAGGTATCCCGCGAGGGTGATTCCAGATACCACAGATAATCAGGGTTGAACACCATGTGGCCTTTATAATCGATGACCGTCGGTGCACAGGCTGACCCCATGTAGAAAAGGCAGGCAAAGAGCACACAAAACACAACAGGTTGCAGCCTTTTCACAAAATCGGAATTTTCTTTGCCCAATTCGGATCATGCCTTTCGAACAATGGTTTCCAGGGCTTCCTTTGCCGCTTCCCGATCATGGGTCATCCAACATTTGTTCAGAAGATCAACCGTTTCTTCCTGTTGAACATTTTTAGTATTTCGAAAATCTACCCCCCTGTGGAATAAGGTTGAAGCATTTAATTCAGCCGCTGCTCACCCGAAGCCATAGCCTGCGTCCCCCTCGAACTCAGTCTCGGAGGTCCCTATTCAGCAACAGGGCCGACGCTGCTGCCGCCACAGCCCTGCGCGTATGGTCGGACAGCTCTTTCTTGATCCAGACGGCGCCCTGGTTCAGGACGTCTACCGCGCCGACCAGATCCCGGTCTCGGTAGAAGAGGTAGCCGGTGGCCTCGGTCAGCGGCCACTTTCCGCCTTCAAGCTCGCGGGTTCCCTTGACGGAGATGCGGGTGACGCCGTCTCCAATCAGTCCATCCATGACCAAGTCCTGAGTCTCCTGCTTCATGACCATTTTCCAGGGCTTCTCCTTGTCCGGAGGAGAGAACTCACAGGTGAAAAGAGCATGGGACGAGAGTTCCCATTCCAAGACCCCGCCCGTGTCCATGAAGTTATTGAACTCCATTTCCTTCCATCGCACGCCGGCCGCGCAATGTGCCTGCCAGACGGCATTGCCATGCACGCGGAGCTTGAACTCGAACGGCTGCTCGGATTTCGAGCTGCCGTACCCGAGGATCCCCCACGCCGTTGTCACGCGCCAGCCGCGATGGACGTCCGACACGTTGTACGGACCGAAAAACAAGTCGCTCAACCCGAACCCCTGCCTTCCGGTCACGGGCATCTCGACCGCTGAGGATGAGAGCTCGGGCGGACACGCCATTCTTGCGGTTGTACAGGCGGCGAGACCGAGCAAAAAATAGAGGCTCACGGACAAGAGCGCAACCCGAAAAACACGATCATATGTTATCACCATCATACTCCCCTTTCACTCCGGATTCAGTATTCAACTAACGATACAGCCAACGCTGAACTGATCGGCGGACAGTTCCTACCACAAAAGGTGCCTGTAAACCAGGTGATGAATGTTCGGCACCGGCCATTGCTTGAATTTCCGCCTCCTATACTCCTCTCGCGGCCTCCCGTCGCAATTCAAGCAGACGTTGGACGTCTTCCTTCGGCAGCGGCTTCAACGCATTTCCGCTGTGAATGATGATGTGGCAGGCAAGCTCAAAGAATTCGGCATTCCGGATGGCATGGACCCCATCGGCTGCCACCGTCACCAAACCGTGATTGCTCATGACAACCATGTCGTGGTCCCGCATGGCATCTGTCACCGCTTCGGAAAGTTCTTTCGAGCCGGGGAGCAGATAGGGGACCCTCGCAACGCGGCCGATATAAAACGGAATCTCCGGAATCACAAAGTAATGGGTATTGTCTGTCTGCCGACAAGCCAAAGCCGTGGCACAGGGCGACTGAAAGTGCATCACAATATTCGCGTCAGGGCGTGTTTCCAGGATTCCCGCATGAAATCCGATTTCGATTGTCGGCGTGGGTCCATGGAGAAGGGCTCCGTCGACAATGCGACACAGGGAAACCTCTTCTACCGATAACCGTTCCATCCAGCTCCCGGATGAGGTCACCAGGAATCGGGCATCGTCCAATCGTCGGGAAAGATTGCCGCCGCTGCAGCGCATTAGTCCCCGGCCACCGGCTTCGTGGCAAGTCTCAAGAAACTCGTCAAAGATGTGATCTGGGATACCTTCCATTGTATTTCTTTCAAACCGACGTCATAGTCTCTTCCGAAGGTCAGCTGGAGAGGCATGATTATATTTTCTTTGAAAACAACAATAAAACTTCTTTCAACGTATTAACGAATTTATAAAATGCTATCGTTTTCTTTCTCAGCGACCGGCGACCAAAATTTTCAAACAATGTTTCCCTTAATCCTCTTGAAAGTTCTAGTTGTACGCCCTTTCCTGTCCTACATCGATTGCATATATTCTCAGGTTTTACGCCTCGTAGTCCTGCTATTTCACGAATCTTTGCATCAAATCCCGCCAACCTTAATGCGTGTAATATCATTCGTTTTAACTCCGGATTAGTTCCACCAATATGAACCATTTCCGATTTGTCCTTAGCTCCATGAATTGAGATTACAATGTCAGCATTTTGAGCAGCCTTTAATGCAATAGGTTCATCAAAAGTGTCGCTGGTGATGTGTAACGTTCTATTTCCGGTTTTTTTTAAACCCTTAAAAGCATAAAACGTATAACCGCAACCGGCAAGCTCATCTGCAATATCTATAGTTCCAGGCTCGATGCCTCCTCCGTGAGGTGCCATTATAGCAATTTTAGAGGTAAGTTCACGATATAGGATCGTGTAATCTTCATCTTCTCTTTCATATTGTTTCAATTCAGCAATATTTCTGTATTTGTCCATCACAATTCACAAAAGTTTCTGTTGGGAATATAAAAATAAATCTGTCCCCTTTTTCGTCATTTCTGAAATAAGTCAGAGTGTGTTCCGGTACGTTCGAAAATAACGCGGTCTGATTCGGTTATATAAATCAGTAGCCAATCGGATTCAATGTGGCATTCTCGTCGCCCCTTCCGGTTACCGACCAGCTTATGGTCCCGATGAATGGAATCAAGCGGTTCTTCCGCTACTAAGGAACGAATGATTATTTTTAGTTTATCAAGGTTTTTCCCTCGCCTTTTCATTCCCTTGGTGTCTTTCTCAAACTGCCTTGTATATACTGGAGTGAGCATCAGATGCCTAATTTTTTGAACATATCGTCGGTGTCGTTGCAAATGATCAGGTCACGTCCGGCATCCGTATCGGCGAACGTCTTAAAGGTGCTCATATTAGGCATGGCCACGTCAAAGGGCAGCCCTTTTTTTAATTCAACCTGCTTATAGAACAGGGTTATTGCCTGGGTTGTGGTTAGCCCAAGTTGCTGAAATATGTGCTCCGCTTTTCCTTTTAAATCGGGCTCAATTCGAGCTCTGATTGTAGATGTTTTTCCCATGGTTTACCTCCATTTAATTTTTTTATGAATGTAGCTCAAATGGGGTACATTGTCAAGGGCCACAAGACGCGTTAAACTGCACAATGTGCTCTTCAGCGGGCGCGATCTTTTGCGATTTCGCTGAAAGAGATGGTGTGCGCCCAGCACGGGCGTGAATTTATGGAGTGTAAGTCCCCTGTGTATGAATCCGGTTAATATGTTTAAATTATTAGCCCAAATACTAGCCGAAGGCAAAGGCGGAACCGCGAGGGACAGTCTGGAGGAAGCCTCGGGCAAAACTATGAGCCGACAAACGGAAACCGCATAGTACAGGGGTCAAATCTACTGTTGACCCTTGCCCTATTCAAACTTTATGGCGCTATTCTTTTTCTTTATTATTTAGATCTTTATCATCTCAGGTTTTAATCCTCTATTAAGGGCCTCGGCAGAATGTGCATCAAGGGTCAAGAGTAGATTTGACGCCTTTTTCGGATAGAACTTTCTTCAGTATCGCATCAAGCTCTCTTATATTCTCCAAGACCTCTTCCGGTGCCTTGCCCTGCATACAGATATTCCTGATCATTAGAAGAAGCGGGGGCATTTGCTTCAGGTTTCGGACAGTCTCCCAGCTCATCGCCTCATCAATATGAAATATAGCACGATCCCAGCCTTCAAATCCTGCAGCATCAACGACCGATTCTCTCAACAAACTCCATGCACCCTGAAGATCTGAAAGGATTGTCTTTTCGTATCCAGTAGGTTCTTGTGTAAATGGCATAGGAAGCTAGGGGACGTTCGTCAGATTATAAGTTGCTTAAAGGATTTCGGTTCTTTCCCTGCAATTGGGCAGCCTTATATGCCACTCTATACGAGTTTTGAGTGTCATATCAGTTTAATAGCATACAATAGTTGACATATAAACTTATAATCTGACGAACGTCCCTTCCCCCACATCCACTCCAGAAAGGGGGCTGCCTCCTTGTTGGTGAAGTTCCGGAAGACCGCCTCGATCTTCATCCTCCGCGCGCGGTTCTCGCCAATACCATGGAAGTCTGAATTATCGAGTCGGTACCATTCACGACTTTGCGTGCCAAGTAGATGTCGAATGGCGTCCACCACGGCGGTTTTCCCGGAGTCGTTTTCGCCAATCAGGACATTGAGCCCAGGATTGAGTTCAACCACGACACCAGGCGCAGTGTTATCTATATCATCCGTGCCGACGCCGTACTTTCGAAAGTTCCATAGTTTGAGTTCTGACAAAAACATAACGACAACTCTATTCGATAACGAGCGAGGCGAGTGCCCAACGCCCAACACCAGCATAACCGGCCTTTACCGCAGAGCGAAGCGGCGCGGTAAAGGTCCGAGTTCATGCATTTGTTAGTGTTTCCTTATGAAATCTACACATTCATCAGCGTGACTTATTGCGATCATATGACCACCTTTCTCAATGAGTTCACAGTCATTTGGGCACGAAATGAATGGGTCTTTTTTACCATGGATTCTCACGACCTTGGTCAAATCACCGTTGAAGCCTTCCCACCTAAGAATCGCTTTTGACATATTTACTATAAATTCCGCGCTGAAATTGGCGTAAATCTGCCTGAGCTCATCCTTTAACAATGATGAAGTCCATTGAGAGATCTTTACAACCGGTATATTGACAAATGGAAATACAATTTTTTTCAGGATAATATTTGCCTCATCTGGATTAATTAAGCTACCGATAAGATATGCTTTTTGTAGTCCTGATTTTTTCAATATTTCCAAACCTACAACACCTCCCAACGAAGAACCGATCACAGAATCATTTGTGTTTATTTCGTACTTGTTGATGAGTCTATCTGCTAATTCAGATATTGTTTTCTCATTATTATATGGTGGCCAATCTAAAAATACACAATCTTCTAATTCATGCCACCGGCCTGAATACATTTTTGAGCTAGTGCCCATTCCGGGTAATATGTATTTCATGATATTTTACTTTTCGACACTAACAAGTGATTGAGTAGAACTAGGTATCATCTATTTTTGAATGATACGCAGAAGAATAAATTTCAAAAATCGTCATCAAAAACACAATAATCCTAACGAAAAGGGGACAGATTTATTTTTCTGACATTGGCAGCGGTTAATAAAAAAGCCGAAAAAATAAATCTGTCCCCTTTTCCTCTTGTTGAGGTGTCACCCGAACTTGATCTTGAAGACACTTCCGGGCCTCATCTGTATTCACTGGTTTCAAGCCTCCTTCTGGTCTTGTTGGAGCATAACGGGGCGCTTCAGCGGCGCGGTTCTTCAGCGTCCGCCTGCAAGCGCATGGTTAGAAATTGTGTTTACTTATATTCTATTTTGCTCTATGTGCTAGATAGTTTCTGAATTCACGAAAAGTCATTAAACGTACTTTTTCACTTTTAAGATCGAGCGCTTTCAAATCCACTGGGGTTTTAGTTACAATTATCCCCTCTTCAGCATTCTCCATTCTTACGACCTTGTCTAAAAGGCTTACAATGCGTGATAAAAGACTAATTGGTACTTTATGGCCCCAAGCTTTAACTTCAATAATTGATTTTTTCCCATCCTGCTCAATAACAAAATCATAACCACTATCTCTCGGTCCGGCTGGTGTTACCTTTATCCCCTTTTTCTCAATTTCTTTTGCGACATCTCTTTCAAAATTTATTGCTTGAGCGAGAGCATTTGAGCTGCTGCTGATAGTTACTTCTTGCTGAGATTCTTTCAAACGGTAGAATGTATATATTATTAAGATTAGAGAAAGACTCATAGCAGCAGTGGCTGCAATAGCTGGAAATAGAGTCTCAATATTCAAATCAACTGTTCCTATTTTTGGAAATATTGTGACAAGACCTCCAATTAATGATGCAATTATACCAATTGCGAAAGGAACTGCATTTTGATAGAGGTGTTTCTTCCTTTGTTCACTTGGAAAATCCATCACCTTTTGTTCTTGAATTGGTGCACCTTCAGCTTCTTCCAAAATTGGAATTATTCGAGACAAAATTTCTTCTCGTTGCTCCTGCGCGATCAGATCTGTTTCAATAATACGTGTATATATACAATTCAATATCCCGCTTTCGGATAACATGTCCCCTGCTTTAACCTTAAAATCCCTTGACTTTCCTTCAAGTAGGCGTGAAATGTCTATGGGTTTAGGAGTGTAGGCTTCCAGAACTATTCTGCGAACCAGAATCTTTTCGACTTCAGAATTTGCTGACTTTATGCGTTCTTTTTTTGCTCCTATCGTCTCACGATATCCAATGAAAAAAAGGATAATAGATATCGCAATTCCCAAAATGCTCAATAGATAATCTTCCATTGAATAGAGCCCTTTATTCAGTTTCTAACACCACGCTTACCGGCAGGTGTGTAGCGGCAGCGGAGCACCTGTCCGAGTAAAGCTTGATGTTCGCATACAATTAGAGATTAACAGTGTCTATATAGAAGCCATTTGCACAATGCCTGACGCCGATAGCCCGTGCTTCTTGATACTTAGCCTTATCTAAAAAACGCTGTTTTCGATCGACTTCAATTTCAATTACAATATCTCCATCAAACGGATCCGTTAGAGTTTTTGTATGGAGGGATGCTCGTTTCTTTAGATAAATTATTTTGTCACGGCCCATTTTTGCTTTTGGCTCATGAATAGCATACGGTAGTTTCTTTGGGTCCCACTTTCGCGATTCCGGAAAAAAACGTACTACCACTTTAGGATCTTTACCTTGTTCAGGAAGAGGTAAATTCTTTTCAAGGATTCGATAGGCATAGTAATGCCCATCTCTACTATTTATTAGCGTAAACCCCATCCTTTTCCAAAAAGGGATAGAAGAAGAAGGTTTGCATTGGATATAGAGGAGGCATTCATCACGCTTTCGATTTATTGAAAAGCACCTTTCTACTATTTTTCGACCGATACCTTTTCCTCGATATTCATTTCGGACTTGAAGAATACCTGGATATATCAATTTGCCGAGTTGGAAAGCAACGGGCTCACCACTTTTTCCATCAATGTAAACAAGCAGATCGCCATTGATATGCGCGCTTTCGATCACACCCCAGTTGCAAAGAAAGTTACCGTCTACACCTAAAGATTCTTCCTTTACAAGCCAAGTTTGAATAGCGTTGAGGTCTCCGTCAGTAGATTGACGAATTGATGAACGACTGCGTTTTCGAGGCTTAGTAATCTTTTGTGTCATAATCCTCTATTGCGAACGCCATGCTAACCGGCGCGGAGCAGCAGCGCTGCGGAGCGTCCGAGTGAGCGGTAGCGAACGGTGTTGAGCATTTTGTTATACGTATTTTCAGAATGGAATATCGTCATCAAAGCCATCCGCGGTTACTGACTGTTGAGCCTTCGGTTTGGGTCCAATTTCCAATGAATTCTGATTGATCTTTATCCATTCAGTACCAGATTCGCTAATACGGTAAACTTTCGCATCATAGGAATTTTGATAGTCTTCGACTAATTCTACAGAACTGGAAATAAATCCCCGATCTTGCAAGGTAGTAATGCCCAGGGCTAAAGCGAGGTCATCGTATCCAATTTCTTTGAGTTTATTTTCGAGCGTCCAAGACTCTACACCTCCAAGCATGGAGGTGTAGAATGAGAAAATTGTAGTCAAAATTCCCACTTCGAAATCTTTTAGATCAACTTTACCAGCTTCACTTGGCTTTAATACCGATGCTTTGGTTATTTTCTGTGCCGCAGTGAGCTCATGTTGCACCAACCTTACAATCTTATGTTCTAATTCCGCAAACCCGCTTGCTGAATCGGTACGATAGAAAATCACCGATCTATGTTGAACATCGAAGGGGAGCTTTGGCCTACGAGATTTTTCGCAAATTATGACTGTTGGGCGAGAGAGAGCCAGTGCATAACCTAACTCTAACCATACATTAGGATTATCCTCACTAACTTCGGCAACACATATAGGAGCAGCAGCGATTGCGGATTCAATTTTTTCAATGACTGGATTAAGCCCAAGTATTTCGTCCGCTCGCTTTGGTTCAACACCTGCTTTTTCAAGTGCAGGCTTGATGGTTTCGTTATAACGCCTATCGTACGTACCGTCATCGAAAGGTTGAATTACGAAACACTGTGGTAACTTTTTCTCTGATTCTTCCATTTGCCTCGGTTTCCCTGCGTATAACAAGTGATTGAGTAGAACTGTGTATCATCTATTTTTGAATGATACACAGAAGAATAGGACCAATCTTTTCATTAGAGTACACAAAAAAATATTATAACAGTTACGATAGGTGGAAAATTTTTCACCTATCGCCCCTAATAGAATGGAATAGTTTCCGCCTATTGAAATATTAAACGGTAAAGTATGGAAACTTGGGTATTGAGTTTTCCACCTATTGCGTAATGGAAGTGATAGCCTGGAAAATTCAAAATCCTTCTGCCGGATCCGGATTTTCAATCCATATCAACTTCCGGGGCACTTTGTTTATCTTTCATTATTGGCTCTGGGTTTCGGGATCTCAGAACAAAGAAACCCCCGTTCTTCGGTGAAAAACGGGGGTTTCGGATACCCTGAACCATGTTATTTCCTCTACGGGATGAAGCGTTATGAAAATAGTGAAAAATTCAACAGGTAATCTTCCAATAAATTCTCTATGCCTTTGCTGATTTCAAGTCAAGAAAAATTTGATTTTTTGGGGAGTGTTTCTATTTTGAAAGGCGTTCTCTAAACCGGAAACGGAAAATCGGTTTGCGAGATCTTATGATCCATGTTTTTCCTTTATGGTTTCAATGGCTTCTCTTATAACTTCCCGTGTTTCCGCATCAGTGGAATCCCGTAAAGCAGTCTCCAGGCGGGGGATGATATGGCCGGTTCCCGCTTCCCCCAAGACATACAACACATCCCCGCGAACCTGTTGGTTCAGGAGGGGTAATAATTCCCAGAGCGGTTCCATGCATTGCGCGGCAAGAAGCTTATCCTTTTCAATGATTTCTTCCATGGCCACCATGGCACCCAGCCGAACGGACCATTTCTCGGAAGCCAGCAGTTCATAAAAATTTGGAAAAATCATTCCCTGTTCCATCATCATGCGGGCTAACAATCCGGCCCTGCCATCCCCCAAAAGTCCTTCAATGGAGGCGACGCTGAGCAAGGACGGGTCCTGGTTCAGCATCACATCAACGATTTCCGTGAGGGGCGCCTGGCCCGTCCACCGCATGTGGTCATCCAAAAAAAGCGTGGGAGCGGATTTGATATCCAGGGATTCCGCCATTTCCGGAAAAAGGAGACCATCGATGATGGTCAATTTTACCAGTTCATTGATCAGGGCCAACGGTGCCAGACTCTGCACCATTTTCGGGCAAAAGGGACACTCGGAGGCAATAAACAGTTTCAAGAAACAGGGGGCCTTCAGATTTTTCAGCCGAGCCTCAATATCCGGATGAACCGGCGGGGGGCCGTGGGGAACAGGGGAGAGCACATCCAGAAACGGCGCCAGCTCGGGACCTTCGGGAATAGCATGGTAAATCAATCTTTTATTCATCTCAATTGAAGGGGGTTCCGTTGCCTCATCCGCTTTCCTGGAGGTGACCACAACCATTGGTGATATTTTCGACAGCATCTCACAAAAGGCGCTGAACCGATCCGTTCGGTGATCATCGGAGACATTGCACGTTATGGAAATTTCGGTGGAAAGATCCTCAAACCGGTCTGCGATCACTTTTTCTTCTTCAGGCGTCATGGTTGATCTGATCCTCTCTTGAGGGATTTTGCATTTGAGTCCCGGTTAATGATTACCGCAGCAGTCACCACCGCAATTCCCCACGCGGCCGGCCATGGCCCGAACGATCTCGGTTTGATCCGCATCCTCAATCGTGTAGACCGTGACTTTCATGAAGAAGACATCCATGCGCCTGACCTTTTCAGGCAGGGGAACCGCCAGACGTCCGAACATCTCATCAAAGCGCCAACCCTGAATTTCTAAATGAAGAATATCGCCCACTTTCTTGTCCAACAACTCATATTCAAAGGTCGAATATCCCTCGGGCCCAACCCCCACCACAAGCTCAAAAGAGACCGGCTCAAGGGTCAAATCCATTATTTTTGCATGGCTTCCCGCCTCAAGGAGCAGGGTCACTTTTTTAAGTCCTTCAATTTTACGGTTCGATTCGCCCATAATATTTTTCTTCCTTTCCCGCTATAAATATTTCTGGCCCTCAATACAAAAAACCTGTATTATTAAAAGACAGTCAAAACAGGAGACGAAAGTGGCAAAGCATCTTATCTGGATCGACCTGGAAATGACGGGGCTGGATCCCGAAAAATACGTGATCGTGGAAATCGCATCCATTGTTACCGACGACCAGCTCAACCTGGTGGCTGAGGGACCGGACATTGCCATCAACCATCCCGATGCCATCCTTTCATCAATGGAACCCTGGAGCCTTGAGCATCACCAGGCCTCGGGGTTGACGGATCGTATCAAAGCCTCCCCCTTCACCTGTGCTCAAGCCGAAACGGAGACCCTTTCGTTCCTATCCCAATATTGTGAAAAAGGCGCTTCCCCACTATGCGGCAATTCCATCGGGCAGGACCGCCGATTTCTGGTAAAGTACATGCCGATCCTGGAGGACTTTTTTCACTACCGCAATATCGACGTCAGCACCATCAAGGAACTGGTCAAACGATGGTACCCTGCCCTTCCTCAATTCAAAAAGGAAAAACCCCACCTGGCATTAAGCGATATCAGGGAATCCATCGATGAGTTAATATATTACCGCAAAAACGTTTTTCTCCCCTGAAAAAAAAGCTCAATAAACGGATATTTCTTCAACAGTCCCATTGCCGAATTCACCCATGGTCTCCGCAGCGATGGTCAACCCATCCTTGAGAAATTCCGCTTCAACGCCCGGAATGCCGTAACCATAAAAAAGAACATTCTCCGTGGTCTCCGAAACCCTTGTTTTTTCATCGGCCCCCTGGCAGAGCACACACACGATCTCCTTGTCATCGCGCAACACAATTTCTCCGTCCTTAGTGCGCATCTCGCGTTGACCCATCCCCCGGCACAGCTCGCCCTCACCGGCCACATCCAGCGTTAACGCGCCTTGAAATCGATCATAATCCGTCACCGCCACCAGGATGCCCGCACACATCTCCGCCATAAAATGGGCATCCACCATGAGATTGTACCTGGGGAAACCACTGTTGATGGTCCGCTTGAGATGCCCCGGCAGAGGGCAGGAAAACCCGAAATCCTTGAAAAACGCGTCGTACGCGTTGATCCGATCAGTGATCTGCGCCAAAGTCGACCGCTTTCGCATTTTCCTTAAAAGCTTTCGTTTATGCGCATCAAACCCTTCCGGGTTTTCAAAATTCCTGCACCCCGAGATCAAGGTAAGTCCGAAAGGGACCCCAGCATATTGGTCATCATAGGCTTCCGTTCGGGCAAAAACAACCGGTTTCGTTTTGCTCATGAGCACCTCCTTATCTGATAAATCCAATCCCCTTAAGGATATCTATCACATGGGGAAACAATTCTGCAACGTCCGGCTTATTCTTTCAAGTTTTTTCCCGAAACACCCCCATTGCCATCAGAAAGATATTGACAGTCTGATGCAATGACACTATATTCCATAAAAAGAATTCAGGAGCTGATATGAAAAAATTTACCGAAGTCATGAAAGCATTGTCCGACCCCAACAGGGTCAAAATTTTGAAAATGCTACAGCACCGCTCCATGTGCGTTTGCGAACTTCGGGAAGCCCTTCAGGTGTCCCAGCCCACCGTCAGCAAGCACCTCAAAATATTGGAAAGGGCAGGTCTTGTCAATAACAGAAAAGAAGGATTGTGGGTTAATTACTTTCTCGCCGACGGCAGTGAAAGTCCCTATGCGGGCTCCCTTCTGGGAAACCTTCGCCACTGGATGGAAAACGATGCTGAAGTTACCCGCCTGGTTGATCGGCTTCCGTTTATCAACAGAGAAGATGTGTGCAAACGATAAAGTATTTTTTTAGAAACAATATATTACCATATTGTCATTTCTGCATTAATTTCCAAATCAAATAAGAAAGGAATGAAACCATGGAAATTAAAGTACTGGGGCCGGGATGCCCTAAATGTGAAGAAACTGAAAAGCGAGTAAAGGAGGCCATTGCCGAGGCAGGGGTTGAGGCCTCACTGGACAAGGTCAAGGATATCATGGAAATCGCCAAGCATGGTGTTTTCATGACCCCGGCCGTGGTGGTGGATGGGCAGGTGAAATCCGTGGGGAAAATCCCTTCAAAGGAACAAATCAAAGACTGGATAACCCAATAAACGCTGAGACGGTAATGTTTCGCGCTCGTCTTCCCTCAATCCAATCCATCACCGCGGGAATGAGAAAAAGCGTCAGCAGAGTGGAAGAGGCAAGACCGAACACCACCACAATGGAAAGGGGCCGCTGGATTTCCGATCCGATGCCCCGGGAGAGCAGCAACGGCAGAAGGCCCAGAATGGTGGTGGCGGCGGTCATGAGAACCGGCCGCAGCCGCAGCATCCCCCCTTCTACAATGGCATCCACCGGCTTTCGACCTTCAACCATCAACTGGTCAATGGTACTGACAAGGACCACACTGTTTTGAACCGCAATGCCGAAAAGCGCGATAAACCCCACGGCTGCGGGAACGGAAAGGTATTCCCCCATCACAAACAGGCCGATAATGCCGCCGGTCAGGGCCAAGGGGACGTTCAGGATGATGACGAACGCGTGTTTAAAAGTCCCGAAAGTCATCCAGAGCATGATGAATACCATGAAAATCACAATGGGCACAATCACCATGAGACGCCCTATGGCCCGTTGCTGATTTTTAAACTGTCCGCCGTATTGCACCGTGTACCCCGGAGGCAATACGACCTTTTGTGCAATCCGTTCACGGATTTCTTTGAATACACCCCCCAGATCCCTTCCCCGGATATTCCCGTATACGATCCAGCGACGCTGGTTGTTTTCACGGCTGATCTGCATGGGGCCCGACACCTGGACGATCTTTGCCACCCGGGAAAGGGGGATCAATGACCCGTCCCCCGTATGAACCAGTAATTCACCTAAAGCCACCGGATCCGCCCGGTAAGGGGCCTGGTAGCGAATATGGATGTCGAATCGCCGGGTATTGAGGTAGATATTATCCACCGCCTCTCCCCCCACGGCCAGTTCCACAATTTCAAGGATCTGGGCCACAGTAACCCCTAAGCGCGCGCAGGCGCCCCGGTCCGCAATCACCTGAACCTGGGGCTGCCCCAAAGCCTGCTCCGTGTTCAAATCCACCAGGCCGGGAACATCTTTAATGGCCTCCCTGATTTCAAATGCCATTTCTTTCAACACCGCCAGATCTTCCCCGAACACCTTGATGGCCAGCTGTGCCTTGACCCCTGACAGGAGTTCGTCAAAGGCGTTCTGAATGGGCTGGGTGAAATTTAATTTCACGCCTTTGTAGGCGGAAAGATCCCGATGCAGGGCCTGAACAAGTTCTTTTTTGCTTTGGTGGGTTGGCCATGCCTCAATGGGTTTCAGCGCCACATGGATTTCAGCGTAGTTGACGGGATGGGGGTGACTGCCGGCTTCGGGACGTCCGATACGGGAAATGGTTTCCGCCACCGCTTTATGCCCCATGATAATGCGCTCCATTTTCATGACGGTTTCGGTGGCCTTTTCAAGGGAAATGGAAGGCGCCATGGTGACCCCGATCATTATTGACCCTTCCTCCAGGGTGGGAATAAATTCCGTTCCGATCAAGGGCAGAGCGGCAAGGCTTGAAAGAAACACGGCCAGGCTCAAGCCCATCACCAGGTATTTCTTTCGAATGGCCTGAAGAAGCATGGGGCGGTATATCCGTTTCAAGACCCTTGTGAGCCGGAACTCCTTTTTATCGCCTTTTTTGAGGAGGTACGACGATAAAGCCGGTGCAACAAAAAGAGCGCTCAGAATCGATCCGAACAGGGCGAAACAGATGGTGAACGCCATGGGGGTAAACATTTTTCCTTCCACATCCTGAAGGGAAAAAATGGGCAGAAACACGATGATGATAATGGCGATGGAGAAGATGATGGGCCGGCTCACTTCTTTGGCCGCCTGCAGAACCGTGTTAATTCGATTCGCGTGGGTAACCCGGTTTTCATTCAGGTGGCGGTAGATGTTTTCCACCATCACAATGGCCCCGTCCGCCAGCATGCCGATGCCGATGGCAATCCCGCCCAGACTCATGAGATTGGCGGAAATGCCGTATATGCGCATAAAGATGATGGATATGAAGGCGCAGAGGGGAAGGGAAAGGGCCACAATAAACGCGGAACGCAGGTTGCCCAGAAAAATCAGAAGGGTCGCTATTACCAGGACGGCCCCCTGGACCACGGCTTTTTTAATGGTCCATGTGGCCTGGCGAACCAGTTCCGCCTGCTCGTAATAGGGATGCAGGGTTACACCGGGGGGCAGGGATTTTTTGACCTCTTCCACCTTCCGGTAAAGATCTTCAATAACCCTGGAACTGTTTTCGCCGAACAGTTTGAGTACAATGCCGGAAACCACTTCCTCGGTCCCATTGTGGGTGACCACGCCCCTGCGAACCGCGTTACCGTAACCCACCCGGGCCACATCCTCGATTCGGACAGGGACCCCCTGCACCACCTTGATGGGGATTTTCCTGATCTCGTCGAGGTCCTTCAAAAGCCCGATGCCTCTGACCAGGTGTTCCTCGGCCCCCAGCACGAGAAACTGCCCACCGGCATTCCGATTGTTTTCCCGCACCGCCGCTACCATATCATCGAGACCGATGCCGTATTTCCGGAGCGCAAGGGGATTCACGCGAATCTGAAACTGGAGCACATGCCCCCCCATGGAGAGAATGTCCGTGACGCCTGCAACCGTGCGAAGCTGAAATTTGACCACCCAGTCGTTGATTTCGCGCAAATAGGTTCCGGCATCTTTTCCGTGTGTGTTAACGCCTTTTTGAAGGGTCAGATAGTAGATGAAAATCTGCCCGAGACCCGTGGATATGGGGCCCAGCTTGGGCGGCTCTTCCATGTAAGGCAGCTCCGATGTTGCCGCGGAAAGCCGTTCACCGACCAGCTGTCTTGCAAAATAGATATCCACGTCATCTTCGAAATAGACGTAAATCACGGACAGACCGAATGCGGATGTGGACTTGATCCGGGTCACATGGGGCAGGCCGTTCATGGCCGACTCAATGGGATAGGCAATCAAACGCTCCATCTCTTCGGGCGCCATGCCATGGGCCTCGGCAAAAACGGGCACCATGATGGGTGAGATGTCCGGAAAGGCCTCCACCGGCATTCTGTTGTATTCGTAAATACCGAAAACCAGAATCCCCATGGCAGCCGGAATCACCAGGGCACGAACTTTAAGCGCTTTTTCAACCAGTTTATTGATCATGTTGTTTCCTCAATAAAAAAAACCCATTTTCAGTGCCCGTGCCCCGCATGGTTGCCCATTGAATCCGTCATGAGCGTGGCCTTCAGTTCAAAGGCCCCCTCGGCCACATACAAATCTCCCCCAGAAAGGCCGGAGATAATTTTCACATGGGTTCCATCAGATCGTCCCATGACAATGGACGTCGCTTCGAAACCCCCTTCCGCCGGCACAAACACCACCGGGTTACCCCCTATGGTCTGAACCGCCTTTTTGGGGATCAAAAGTGGAATGTTCTCTTTCCCGATCCGTATTTGGGCTTTCACAAACAATCCCGGCCGCCACTCTCCATCAGAATTGGAAAGGGTCGCACGCCCGTTCGCCGTGCGGGTTTCTTTTCCCACAAGGGGGCCGATGAAAATCAACCTGCCCGTGGCTTCAGCCATGGGACCGTCACCCCGTATGTGGACGGCCATACCCTTTTTTAAAAAGGCCAATTGCCCCTGGAGCAGGTTTATCTTCACCCAGACCGTGTTCATATCCGCAACCCGGTATACGGAGTCGGTGCTTTCCACCATTTCCCCGAGGGAGAGGTTTTTTTCCAGGACCTGCCCATTCAAGGGTGAAAGAATCTCATAGCGTGTCAGGGAGGCATCCGCTTGTCGAGGCAACCTGTCCATGGCGCCCCTTGACAGACCCAGGGCCATGAGCTTCTGCCGTGCGGAGCGCACCGCTATCCGGGCAGCCGAGAGCGCCATCTTCGATTCCAGATAGTCCTGTTCCGGTGAGATCTTCTTTCGCCACAGGGATTCTTCCCTCTCAAAGTTCTTTACCGCCGGCGCCAGTCGTTCCCGGGCCGACAGGTAAACCGAACCGGCGTCAGCCAGCTCACGGCTTTCCAGGACCGCCATCACCTCGCCCCTGCGGACCGGGTCTCCCTGGCGCTTTCTGATTTCTTTCACATAACCTGAGACATAAGGTGTCACAAGGGCTACATTATCGTCATTAAGCACAATTTCTCCGGGGAGGGTTAAAACCGTTTCCAGCGTTCCGGGGCCGGCTTTTGCCGTAGCAATCCCCAAAGCTCGGATCTGATCCTCGCTGAGAAAGATATGATCTTCGTCCTGGTGAATGGGGTCGGATTTGAGGAATTCATGGTCTTTTTCCTCATGTTCCTCGTGTTCCCTTTCACCATGGTTTTCCGCTTCATGAATTTCCATTGCGGCTCGATGGGATTCCACAGTACGCCCGTAATAGAATGCGCCAAAAGCGACTGGAATCATCACAGCGATACAGATAAAAACCACCTTCATTCCTCTCACGGGGCACCTCCTTTTTTTGAGTTTTCAATCGCCGAAACCACTACACCCATATCCAGACCGATCAGCCGTTCCACCCGCGTCCGGGCCTGCTGGTAGGCGAACAGGGCATTGATGTGGCGCAAATTCATTGAAACCAGGGTTCTCTGAGCATCCAGCATGTCCAGATAATCAAATTTTCCATGGCGAAACCCTTCTTCGGAAGCTTTGAATGCGGCTTCAGCCCCCGGCAGAACATGCCTGGCCAGATCGGTGGCCTCCATATGAGCCCTGGAGAGTCTCTGGTATGTTTCGGCCAGGTTGTTGACCACCCTTAACCAGACGGCCCTCGATTCCTCTTTTGACTTGGACAACCTGTCCCGGGCTTCAAGTGTAGCGCCCTGGTTGCGGTCAAAAATGGGGATGGGAATGGATATCCCCATGACAAAGGCCGTATCGTTTACCTCATTGTGGTGTTTGGCTCCCAGGCTCACCGTCAAATCGGGAATACCCTGGGCCTGCTCCAGATCCACTCCGGCCCGGTGTTGCTCAATGGCCACGGCCCAGCGACCCACATCCGGGTTCCGGGACACCATGCCTTGAAGCGCCTCCAGGGAAGGAACCGGAAGCAGATTGCTCAGACGGCCCCTGGCCTCGCTGAAAGAAGGGGTCGTTCCGCCCCAGGCTCCCGAAAGCTTTCTTCTAGCGACTTTGAGGTCAAATTGAGCATGTTTCACATCAATCAGACTTGCGGAACGATCCACCTCCGCCTTGATTTTTTCCATGGGGGAAATTTTTCCGGCCTTTACCCGTTCCGACGTGGTTTGAAGCACTTCACTGGCCAGGTTTAGGAGTTTTCGCATCAGGCTCAGACGTTCCTGGGCGAAAAGCACATTCATAAATGCCAGTGTCGCCCGGGCCACCACATCCGCCCGGTTCACCTCATAATCCCGCTGGGCCAGATCTCGACCCAGAGCGGCATATGTGCTCCTTTTGGAACGTTTGCCGCCCAGTTCAATCAACTGGCTCAGCAGCACCTTGGTCTCGGCCGCATCAAAGCCGTGAAACACGCCTGAACCGGCAAAGTTCTCCGTTTCCGCTTCAATTTCGGGGTTGGGAAGAAGCCCCGCCTGGATCACGCGGCCATCCATGGCACGCCTTTCCCAACGGGAGGCATTCAGGACGGGGTTATGTTCAATGGCCAGATCAATGGCTTTTTGAAGGGTAATAGGGTTTCCGTTAAAATCGAAAACAGGTTCGGGAACCTCCGCCAGGGTATCCGTGGGAAACCAGCCGACAAAAAAGAGCAGCAGAGAAACCCGGAATAATTTCGGGAATCGAAACTTTATGGGATACATGGATCATCTCTCCATATGCTGATGGTTCAGACCAAAAAAATGGTCCGCTTAGAAAAAGAGAAGGGATGGAACAGAAAAAAGAGATGATCAGACGATCAGAATGGTGGTGTTGATAAAAGCGGTGTCAAGGAAAACAAAGGATGGGTCATAAAACCGGTATCCACCCCGGGAGCCCGCAGGCGAACCCATCGCTGACCCGGGGCTGTGGAGCGGGGCGGATGGCAGCAGGCTCAAAGCACGTTTAAAGGAAGATTGGGAAGCGATGAGGGTTTCCAGAACCAGGGAAAAATGCCGCCGTCCTTCCCCAGTGGTCTTAGGGCTTAATCCTGCCGGAGATTCATCGCAGGGCTGCCCCGGCAACTGGCCGTAATGAAGATGAACCGTTTTCTCCCCATGACCGCCGCCCTCATGAACGCAGACCAGCGTGGCGCGAAGTGGGACGTTCCCTAACCCCACGCACATGAAAAGTAAAACAGCGATACCGATTGTCACCCTGCGTTTCATGATAGACTTCTCAGGAAATTCTAAAGAGGCTACAAACTAACCATTTTTTTTCAGATAGTCAAGGAACGGGATTCGGAACCTTGACACTGCTTTTTCAAAAAGATATATTTTTTCCGTTCCACATTTCCCATTCTTGAAATGATCTACCCCCGCGCCATGAAAACACGAGAGGGTCTCATTATCATTTACAATCAAGCCGCAACAAACCGATTTGTGCCGCTGTTCCTGTTTCTGTTGGAAAAAGAATCTTGACAGACGGTCAAACAGACGTATAAAAAGAAGCATATTTGGATGGATTATGGGAGGTAATTTATGGAGCCGCACTATAGCGCTAGAAGCCCTAAAATAAAAACCACAGTCTTATTTGAAAAGAGATTACTTGATGAAATAGACGAGTTCAACCCTTTTAATACAAGGAAAGATTTTTTAGATCAAGCTTGCAAAATATATCTGAAAGAGTTAAGGCGAAGAGCAATAGATGAAAAATTAGCCAAAGCATGTTCTGAGGCGGAAGCTGAAGACATCTCCGTCAATGAAGAATGGGAGACAATCGCTCCGGAGGGCTGGTAATGAGCTCACCTCAAAGGGGCGATATCTATTGGATCAATCTGGATCCAACTATCGGCGCCGAAATAAAGAAAACCCGCCCTTGTGTGATTATTTCCCCAAATGTCGCTAACCGAAGCGGGCCTTTGGTAATCGTTGCGCCCATTACAAAGGTTCAAGGTAAAAAGATTCATTTCCACGAGATCTTCCTTCCTAAAGGGACCTCAAACCTTCAACATGACTCAAAATTAAAGGTCTTTCAACTGAGATGTGTAGACAAGAAGCGTTTGAGCAAATCAAAGATTGGTTCCATTTCCCAGGACCTTATTAATAAACTGAACGAAAAAATACAAATTGTGACCGGTCTCTATTAGCCCATGCTGCTCAGAAGGAGCGGCAGGAGAAACCGATGAAAAACAATTCTATGGTCCTTCCTCTGACCGCGGCAATTTGACAATAAAGGTGGACCCTTCCTTCAACTGACTCTCCACATAAACCGTTCCCCCGTGGGTTTCCACAATGGCTTTGACAAAGCTGAGACCCAGGCCAAGGCCCCGCCTCGAGCGGCTGAGATCACCACGGTATAATCGTTCCCAGATTCTGAGCACCTCGTTTTCAGCAATACCCATGCCTTCATCGGACACGGATATGACGACGTTCGGGCCTTCCGCAGTGGCCTCAACCTTGACTTTTCCGCCCTTTTCTCCATATTTCAAAGCATTGTCCAGCAGGTTCGCCAGGACCTGCTGCAGCCGGGTTCGGTCCGCAAGTATCATGAGCGTTTCATTTGAATTCACGATCACTTCCGTATCCTGTTCTTCCGCCACAATTTCATAGAGGTCCACCACATCGCGAATCATGTCGGAAACGGAAAGCAGGGTTTTGTCCAATCGCATGGCACCGGTTTCCGCTTCCGCCACATCCATCAGGGTATTGAGCATGGTCAATACCCGTTCTGATTCTTCCATGCAGTCGGCCAGGGCTTCACGGCAGGCTTCACGGTTCCGAGGGTCCTGAAGGGCGAATTCCGCCACACCTCTGAGGCGCGTCATGGGCGTCCGCAAGTCGTGGGCCACATTGTCCAGGGAATTATGCATGGCCTGAATCAGCAGGTCGTTCTTATCCAGCATTTGATTGAACAGACCCACCAGTTCATCCATTTCACCTCTCTCACGGCGAACCGGTACACGTAGGCTCATTTCCCCGGTCTTCAAAATATTTCTGACGGTCTCGATCAGGCTCCGAATCGGTTTGATGGCACGAAAAGTCACCATGCTCCCACCGATAATACCCAGGAGAAGAATGGGAATCATGAAGATTAAAAAAACGGTTCTGAAATAGGATAGGAGTTCCCGGCTTCGGGCTGAACTCTTCCCGACCTGAAGGGTTATGCCACCGGGCAACGATGCCATACCCACTGTCCAGGACCCTTTTTCAGCGGTCCCCTCAAGGGAAAGCCAGAAATCCTTCTTCCCCGGCTGAACCGCCCCCAAACGGCGCGGATCCAGACCTTCAAACCCGGGAGGGAATTTCAAGAACAGCACCTGGTTCAGCGGCCCCACAATGCGAACAAAAAAAATATCACCCGCAGGGTTGGCCTGTTCGTCAAAGCGGGCCTTGAGTGCTCGAATCCCGCCTTCCTCATACCATGCCCGGTATTCCAGGATTCGGTCCTTTACAATCTCCTTTTCACGCTGTTCAACCAGGTTGCCGATCAGATAATAGGCCACCAGGAACAGCCCGCCCGAGGCAATGACAAAAAAGAGCGCGTAGAGCACACTCAGTTTGAGGCTGAAGGTCAGACCGACCTTGCTACTGCTCTTTGAGGACATAACCCATCCCGCGCACTGTGTGGATCAACTTTTTATCAAAATCCTTGTCGATTTTGTTCCGCACGCGACAGACCAGCACATCCACCACATTGGTCTGAGGATCAAAGCTGTAATCGTAGACATGTTCCAGGATAGATGTCTTGGAAACGATGCGGCCCTTGTTGCGGACCAGGTGTTCCAACAGGGCAAACTCACGGGAAGGAAGACTGATTTCCTCTTTTCCCCGTTCCACCTCCCTTGTCAGGAGATCCAGTGTCAGGTCCCCGGCATGAAGTGTACTGGGTTCCGCCACCCGGGTTGATCTGCGAATGAGGGCATGAATGCGGGCCAGGAGTTCGGAGAATGAAAACGGTTTGGTCATGTAGTCATCCCCACCGGTCTGTAGACCCTTGACCCGATCGTCCACTGACCGTTTTGCGCTGAGAATGATCACCGGGATAGTGATCTTTTTCTGACGAAGCCGCTCAATGAGGGATAACCCGTCCATCCCCGGCAGCATAATATCCACCACGGCCGCATCATAGGGTTCGGTCTCCCCCAGATGAAGGCCGTCCACACCATCAAGGGCCACATCCACCGCAAATCCGGCCTCTTTTAAACCATTTGCAATAAAGGAGGCAATTTTATGATCATCTTCAACAACCAGGATTCTCATGATGTAATTTCTCTAAAATATAAAAAAAGGGGCGCTCCCCCGACATCACGAAAGAGCGCCCCCTGATCATCAAAAAAATAGTTCTACAGGCTACACTACACTACCTTAACATTTGCAGCCGCGGGACCTTTCTGTCCCTGCTCAATATCAAAAGAGACCTGATCTCCCTCGTTAAGGGACTTAAACCCTTCCATGAGAATTGCGGAATGATGAACAAATACATCCGGACCATCTTCCTGCTCGATAAAACCAAACCCTTTTTGATCGCTGAACCACTTTACCGTTCCATTCGCCATAGTGACATCTCCTTTTCCTTCTGAATAAATCCACACTACCATACTTGCAGCTGCCACTTTGAAAATGGAATTTCGTTCGATAACGAAGCCAGCCCACGAGCTAGGGGTGGAAAATTAATGATGGACAGGAACCTAGCATGATTTAAGAAAAAATCAAGCTTTTTTTAACCAATTTGTAACTTAAACTGCATTTTTCCTTAATTTTCTTTCATACTTTACCCCACAGTCCACATAATCGTACAATCACTTCTGCTGCTTTTTCAAGGGCAACCACTGGAATCCATTCGGTTTTTGAGTGAACCATCATGGCACCTGTGAATATATTGGGGGTAGGAACTCCCATAAAACAAAGCCGCGCCCCGTCCGTCCCGCCTCGAATGGGATTCTCCCGAACGTCAATATCCGAGGCCTTGATGGCTGTTTTAGCCTTATCCGCCACATCCGGATACCGGTGCAAAACCTCCTTCATGTTCCTGTATTGATCTCCGGCCCTGACATTGATTTCCAACCCGCCGTAACGCTGTTCAAATATCCGTGCCAATTGTTTCAGATAGTCCATTCGTCGATTATTTTCGGCTCGATCGAAATCCCGAATGATCAATTTGACCGTGGCCGAATTCTCATCACCTGTTATTTGGGTCACATGATAGAATCCTTCACGACCCTCAGTATGTTCGGGGCTTTCCCATTCAGGCAGTGCCGTAATGAAACGGGATGCCAGGGCCGCCGCGTTGATCATTTTATTTTTGGCATACCCTGGATGGATATTGTGTCCATTAAAAACCAGATTCAGGCCCCATGCGTCAAAGCATTCCTGTTCAATTTCCCCCATCATGCCCCCATCCATGGTGTAGGCAAATTCCCCCATCCGTTTCATTTGGATGAAATCCGTACCGGCACCAATCTCTTCATCAGGGGTGAAAACGATTCGCAGTTCCGGATGGGGCAGTTTGGGAAAAGCTTTAAAAGCACAGAGAGCCGCCATAATCTCGGCGATGCCCGCCTTGTCATCGGCCCCTAGAAGTGTCCGTCCGTCGCTGAAAATGAGGGTTTCACCGATGAACTGCAACAGTTCCGGTGATTCTGCGGCCGTGAGTCGGGTTTTCCCGGATCCGGGAAACTGAATATCCATCCCATCATAATCTTCAATCACCATCGGCCTTACATCTGCACCTGATTCCGATGGAGATGTGTCGAGATGGGAACAAAATGTAATGGCGGGTCCCACAAAACCTGTCGAAGGCGGCAACGAAGCGTAACCATAGCAATGGGCATCGAGCTCAACATCCGACAACCCCAGCTCAATGAGTTCTTCCCTCAACAGCCGGCCCAAAACCCATTGTCCTTCCGAAGAGGGATGCATTTTGGAAACAGGATCGGATTGTGTATTAATCCGCACGTACCTGAGGAAACGTTCCCTTGCCTGCTTCATCAAGACATTACGGATTTCTTCATTCATCTGTTGTTATTGAGACGGGCAATGTTCTCAAGGTAACCACCAATAACTTTTCCGGAATCCAATTTGAAAAGTTCCGCATAAGCCTTGAGAAAATTCTTGAGATAAAACGTCTGTGGAAGGGATGCGACATCATCACTTTCGATGGCCGTCAATACTTTCATACTGATCCGGGTCACTTCAAAGATCTCATCAACCGCTATGCCCACATGTTTTCGAAGCCTTTCCAGATCCTTACCGGAAATCAGGTTTTTTGAGAGAATTTCCTCTGAAACCTCAGTGAAGTCTTTTTTTTCAATTAGACTCTTGACCCTTGCAAATAACGATTCCTGGCCTCCCGTTTTCTTTAGAGAAAACAGCGGGATGGGCCCCTTCGATTTGCGCTTTCCCTTTTCCAGTAATGACGCATCAATAATGCCGGCAGCGGTCAGTTCTTTGTTGTAGGCCGCTCTTTGGCTCTTATCAATCAAAGTGGAAAAGGCCTCTTCTATCCTGCGCAGAATAGCATTTCGTTCTTCATCGGTGAAAAAGGCATCGGAAATCATTGAATCTTCTTCATAGATGGAAAGCACACTCCGATAGGCCTGTCTGACTTCGAAGGACGAAGCATTGACAGGGATTTCCAGCAGTTCGTAATAATTGAGATTCTCAGACCTCTCCATATTTTCCAATGGCGCTTGGCGTTTTTCCGGCATTTTTCAGCATCATCTCTGAAACCTGCTTCAGGTCGGTTGAAGTGGGTGTATAGGGATATTTGTTTACAAATAGGGTCTTGGCAAGAACAGAGTTATGCACCCGCTCGTCATAAGCAATATTGCCCAAGAATTGGAAACCCGCATAGAAATGCCGGTTACAGACTTTTTCGATCTTATTGCCGAGCGTTTCGTCAATATGCTTTCGATACTGGTTCAAAACGAGTTTAAAGGCGAGTTTGCGCAATTCCTTTTCAAGCAATTTCCCCCGGTCAGGGTCCTTTATCATAACCCGGTCAACAATATCCAGGGGGGATCTGACCAAGCCGGCTTCGGATTCCCCGGCAAGCTCCTTGACAACATTGCTGAAAGCATAATGTTTCAGGATTTGCTTCACCCTTCTCAGATAGACCGCTTTGATAAACTGAACGGTATTCTGTATGGAAGTGGGCTCCGGTGTGAAAACGAAAATACCTTCATGGGCTGATAGAAAAAAATCGAGCACATTATAGGTTGAACCGGCACCCAGATCGATTAATACGGTGTCGAACGGCAGTCTATGGATGGCATGAATGATTTTCACTTTTTGGGCATAGAAAAGGTTCCCGATCTCCAGGGAACAGTCCACGGAACTGATGAGATGAAGGTTGGGTATTTCAGTGGGAACCGCGACCGCAGAAAGGTCACTGACCGATTTGTTTAAATAGCTGTTAAGCCCCTTTTTTACCTGACGGAGTCCCAGAAGAGAATGGAGATTGGCCCCCCCCAGATCTAGATCAACCAGGACCGTATTATGACCCTGTCTGGCGAACAGGGCGCCAAAATTGGCCGCCAGAAAGCTCTTGCCGCTTCCACCCTTGCCCCCCCCGATAGCATAAATCCGAGCCATAATCGTCATCCGCACGGTCTTTTGTTAAACTAAAACCATAAAAACATTACACTTTCACGGAATTAACGCACATGTCAAGCAAAAGATGAAAAAATATGCACATAAATGGATAAAACCTGATTAACCTTTCATTTTGGGCCCTTGAACCATAACCAGGTTTTTCAGTTCATCATCGTAGTGCGGTATCATGTGACCCCAGGAGAAGCGTTCCATTTCAAGAGAAAGTTTTTCGATTTTTATTTCCGAACCAGAACTCCCTAAGAGCACACGGGCCAGGTTCTCAACCAGTTCCTCCTGGTTTTTGTAGAGAAAATCCTTGTGAGAGGATTCGGGAATAAGCTCGGGATAAGATAGCCGTTGGGGCAGTAACGGGATACAGCCGGCACTGATGGCTTCTACCATTGAAATGCCGAAATTCTCCTGCCAGGCAGTACTGATAACCACCGTCCCTTCTTTCAGCCACTTTTCATAGGCGAGTCTTGATGGCTCATAGCCATAACGAACAATCCTTTTTCCATATCGTTTTCGGGCAGCAGTGAAGTCTTTCGGGCAGTTTTGAAAATTCTCTCCCAGGAGGGCCAATCGGAAATCTAAACCCCGCTTTATCATCTCGTCTAAGGCCAGAAAAAAGTCTTTGGGATTCTTGTCAAACTCCCAACGGTGATTCCAGATAATCAAAGGCGGATTTGATCGAACCGGGGGCGCACCATTGTTCAAGCTTTCAACACCACATCCGGGATGCAGCACCCCGGCCCGGGAACGGATTTCATCCACCACCCAGGTTGGCCTGAAATCGGGCATCATTTTCAAAAACCCAGGCAACTTTGAAAAAAAGGCATCAAAGTGGGTTTGTGAGTTAAAGAGGATACGCTTTGCGGCAAGTGCCGTGGTCATGTCAGTGAATCCAAAATGGACATCCATGGCCTCGCCGGGTGCCAGGGGGTAGGTGATCTGGCTCTCATGAAAATAAACAAGCGCCGGAGGACAACCTGGCCCGATAAGGGCCCGAAAATCAGAGAGGCTCATCAGGTCACTGGTAATCAAACCGTCATAATTTTCCAGGGAAGGGATGTTTTTCAGAAAATAGAGCGCCGCCCCTCGCATGCGCCACTTCCAGAAGCGGGCGGGCAAGGTCACCAGATCAATCTCATGTCGCGAATGGGCTGCCAACCCTTCCGCAAAATACCGATGGGACCCGCCAAAAAAGGGTTCCAGAAAAAGAAATTTCACGTTATCCCTTTCTTCCTGTTCGCCTATATGATAATTTCTCCAACCATTTAAAAATAGATTATTCAAACCAATATATCAAGATATTCGAATTTACCATGGATACCTGGAGACTCCTCGATACGCCGCCCATGACGGCAGCTGAAAACATGGCGCTTGACGAAACCCTGCTGGAGCTGAAAGACGCCGGCAAGGCCCCCAATACCATCCGATTCCTTCAGTTTTCCCCCAGGAGTGTGCTGGTGGGGTATCATCAATCGGTGGCGGAGGAGATACGAAAAGGATATTGCCGGAAAGAAGGCATTGAGATAAACCGGAGAATCACGGGCGGTGGGGCCATTTTTTTTGATGAAAATCAGCTGGGTTGGGAAATCATCTGTGATAAATCATTTTTTAACGTGAGCATTCCCACCGCGCACCTGTTCAAAACCCTTTGCAACCCTGTTTTAACAGCACTCTTAATGTTCGGTATTGAAGCCGATTTTCGCCCCCGAAACGACATCGAAATTGATGGGCGGAAAATTTCCGGCACAGGGGGAACGGACTCAAAAAATGCCTTTCTTTTTCAGGGCACCCTGCTGGTGGACTTTGACGTTGATACCATGTTGCGGGCCCTGCGCATTCCTGTGGAAAAACTCAAAGCCAAGGAGATTGATTCGGTCAAAGACCGCGTGACCTGTTTGAACTGGGAACTGGGGGTTACCCCTTCTCTCGGGAATATCAAGTCCGCCATCAAACATGGATTTGAAACGGGCCTGGGCATACGGCTTGTGCCTGGAGACATGACACCCGAAGAGCACCTTCTGTTCAAGGAAAAACGCCCCTATTATCAATCCAGCCAATGGATAAATTCAGTCAACCCCAGGTTTCAAAAACGAGACTCGGTCCAATCCGCTTACAAGGCTGAAGCAGGAATGATTCGCTTTACCCTTGTGGTCAATTTGCCCCAAAGAAGGCTTAAGGATATCTACATCACAGGGGATTTTTTATCGTTTCCATCCCGTGCCCTTTTTGATCTGGAAACGGCACTGCGGGGTTCACCTTTGGACCGAAAGCAACTGCACGGCATTATCCGCTCATTTTTTGACGAGAAAAAAATCATGATCCCGGACATGGATTTCCGTGATTTTGTGATTCCGCTGGATCAGGCTCTTGAAAAAATAAAAATCACAGCGTTCGGGCTTTCCTTAGAACACTGTAACCAGATTTCGGTGGCCAACGGATCCTTTGAAACGGTGATCCGCAAAAAACCATCCGTACTCCTGCTCCCCTACTGCGCCAAACGCACCGATTGCGATCTCCGCTACCATAAGGCATGCAGGATTTGTGGAGAAGAAGGATGCACCATCGGTCCAGCCTGGACCATGGGCCTGAAGGATCGCATGAAGGTGGTGAGCATCATCAGCTTTGAAGACCTGTGGACGGAGCTGCAAAAAATGAAAAAAAACGGCGTGAAAGCCTATATCGGCTGCTGCTGCCAGCCTTTTTTTGCAAAACACGTGGACGATTTCAGAAAATCAGGGTTGCCCGGCATACTGCTTGATATCGACAACACCACCTGCTATGAGCTGGACCAGGCCAGGGAAGCCTACGCGGGAAAATTCGAGAGCCAGACCCATGTGGACCTGGATCTCCTCGAAACGGTTCTGAAAGCGGCTTCCAGTCAAAGCGGGAAAACAAAGAGATGAAATCCATCACCTGCGAAATTCTGATTATCGGCGCCGGACCGGCCGGTTCCTCTGCCGCTATCGCCGCTGCCACAAAAGGGATGGATGTACTCGTGGTGGAACAGCGGGCCAAAATCGGGGTTCCGGTGCAGTGCGCCGAATACATACCGGCTCCCCTGGTGGGGCAACTCAATCTGGGAACCGGTTTTGTGGTCCAGAAAGTGTCTAAGATGCGGACCATTCTACCCGATGGATCAGCCAAGGAAATGGCCGCACCGGGGTTTATGATTCACCGGGACCGCTTTGATCAGATCCTGGCCGGGGAAGCCCGGAGACGGGGTGCGGAGTTCTTCCTTTCCAGCAAAGCGGTGAAGCAAACCGAAGAAGGGCACGTGGTGATAAAAAAAGAGGCCGGCGAAATGGCGCTCATAGCCCCTAAAATTATCATTGGTGCAGACGGGCCCCGGTCAAAAGCCGCTTCATGGTGCGGCGCTTCAGATGGGGATCTTCTGCAAGCAGCACAGTATATAACGCCGTTGTGTTCCCCCATGAATCACACCGAAGTGTATCTTTCTCCCGATTTTTATGGTGGATATGGATGGCTTTTCCCAAAAGGGGAGACCGCCAACGTGGGCCTGGGCATGAAACGGATTAACGGAAATCCTAACAGACTTCACGACCTGTTGGGCCAATTCATGGAAAAGCTCAGAAAGGAAGGTAAAATCAAAGGGGAACCCCTGGGTTCCACCGCAGGCTGGATTCCCGCCACACCCCTGGAAAAAGCGGTTTACGGCAATATCCTCCTGGCAGGGGATGCGGCAGGCCACACCCACCCCATTACAGGCGCGGGCATATTTGCAGCTATTTCCTGCGGCCGTATGGCCGGGTCATGGGCTGCCGAGGCCATCCAAAAAAGTGATCTCGGAATATTGGCGGGATATGATCATGAATGGCAGGATCTGTTTGGCCATACCCTCAACCGCGCCCGTGAAAAACGCCGGGGCATGGAACGGGAATGGGCGCGTTTTCACCAGATTATAAAGTCCTGCTGGATCGGTTTTCGAGAATATTATAATGATCAATGAAACTCAACTTGAAGAGGCCCGGCGCATTTCCTGGAAGACCTTCGGTAAACACATTACCTTTTACGTGCCGGGGATGTTTCTCTGTGACGGCGTAAGGGGAAAATACCCCGGCCTCAGTATTACCGGGAGTCAATGCAGCCTCTCATGTGACCATTGCGGCGCCATGATCCTTAAAACCATGATCCCCGCTGAAAACCCCGATGAATTGTTAAAAAAATGCATTAAACTTGAGAAAAGGGGAAATTATGGGGTTCTTCTGAGCGGCGGATGCACAAAAGAAGGGAAACTGCCGTGGGAAAAATTTGTTCCGACCATTGCTGAGATAAAACAGAAAACGGGTCTCTTCATTTCCATCCACAGCGGACTGATGGATTACAAAGAGGCGCTGGCCCTTAAAGCGGCCGGTGTGGATCAGGCGCTCATCGACGTTATCGGAGATGATTCAACCTATCAAAAGGTCTACCACGTCCCCTTTGGTGTGGCTGAAATTGAAAAAACACTGGCCGCACTTCAAGAGGCAGGCCTTAACACAATTCCCCACGTGGTGTGCGGGCTGGATTATGGGCGGATCATTGGTGAGGAAAGGGCGCTGGCGATGATTTCACGATTTTCGGTGGAGCAGGTGGTGATCGTGTCTCTCATGAACCTTGCCGGCACAAAAATGGAAAAGGCCCTCCCCCCGGATGCGCGCCATGTGGCCCGCCTTATCTCAAAAGCGCGCACGCTCATGCCCGAAACCTGCATCAGCCTGGGATGCGCCAGGCAGCGGGGTAACACCTTGATGGAAACGCTGGCCATTGATGCGGGTATAAACCGGATGGCACTCCCGTCGGAAGAAGCCATACGGAGAGCAGAACATCATGACCTTGAAATCCGCTACCAGAAAACCTGTTGCTCCGTTACCAAAGACTTTTCAAGCCAAAGCTGGAATGATAGTGTAGCTACTGCTGACCCACGAAAGACATAAGAAAATAAGAGGAAAAAGATGCTCCAGACTGAAAAAACAAAAATACCGGAAAGCCCCCGGTATCTGCGGATGAGCCTTGCCGCGGCCATGACCCTGGGCTTAAAACCGGGTCGATTCTATCGCAACGCCAAATTGTATTGCATCAACCTGCTCCTCACCTATCGTGCCGGTTGTGCCGCAAAATGCGCCTATTGCGGTCTTTCAAATAAACGTGAAGGGCAATACAGCAACAAAAGTTTCATTCGGGTGACCTGGCCCACCCATTCACTGACGCAAATCATTGAAAGAATTTCGGACCGCCAACAAAAGGTCAAACGAATCTGCATCTCTCAAATCACCCATAAGCGATCCGTCCAGGACACCAAGGACATTTGTGCCGGACTACGTTCCAGTTTTGACATCCCCGTCTCTCTGCTCATATCCCCTACAATTTTGTCAAAAGCAGATCTTCTGGACTTCAAGGATGCAGGGGCCGACAAAATCGGCGTGGCCATTGACCTGGCAACCCCTGAACTGTTCGATAAATACCGCGGCAAAGGGGTTGGCGGCCCCCATAACTGGGAAACCTACCGGCAGTGCCTCTCCGATGCCATTGCCATTTTCGGGAAACGCAATGCCGGAAGCCACTTCGTCACCGGAATGGGTGAAACCGAAAAGGAAATGGTGGAGGCCATCCAGAAGATTCAGGATTCAGGCGGATGGACCCATCTATTCTCTTTTTTTCCCGAGCCCGATTCACAGATGAAGGCGCACCCCATGCCGGAAATGGATCAATACCGCCGCATTCAACTGGCCCGATATCTCATGGATG
>CAYPQJ010000027.1:0-30687 GCA_964412835.1 uncultured Desulfobacteraceae bacterium
TGTGTATGGAAATTAAGTCTGCCGTTGAGAGCGCCGATTAAAACCGGCAAGAAGTAGGGACTGAAAGTGTCCCATGGTGAAGGGTTAACCACCCACACCAGCCCTGAGTCATGCGCTGATAATGGTAACATTGCCAGTGAAGCGTTGACAGTTGCTCTATGCCTAGAATGAAAAATATGGGGTCAAGTCTACGTTTGACCCTTGGCGAAATCCATTAAGAATCAAACGTAGACTTGACCCCATTTCATTTGTTAGTGAGCGATTTTGAATACATTCTTGACTAATGTGTAATTACACACTAGAATATATTTATTGAGTTTATAATAAAATACTGAACCCAAGCCATGACTAAAACAGACAAGAAAAATAAGAAGATTAGAAGAAATCCAGGAAATGTCAAATTCCAAGATTTCATATCCTGGCTTGAGGATAATGGATTTTCTCTAGATAGAGTAAGCGGCAGTCATCATATTTTTGTCCATCCAAATATTGAAACTCCGGTTAACGCACAGAAAAAGAAAGACGGGACAGCAAAAGCGTATCAAATAAAGCAGGCAATAAAGATTATTGATGGAGAATAAATATGGAATATACAGTTAAGATTTTTCCTGATCCCGAAGGAGATGGAGATTTTATTGCCGAAGTTGAAGAGCTCAAAGGATGCTCTGCTTTTGGGGCAACCCCCGAGGAAGCGTTGCAGGAAGTGGAAATAGCTATGAAGCTTTGGATTGAAACCGCAAAAAAGCACGGAAAACCAATTCCAAAGCCGAAAAGTCAAATTGTCAATGAACCAAAAAAACGATTTAATGTCATGTTTCCTGAGTCTCTACTAAAAGATGTAGATGAATTTCGAGGAAAACATGGTATGAAAAGATCTGAACTACTTGCCGCCGCCGCCGAACAATTCATTTCTTCTTCTCACTAACGACGAATTCAGCGGCGGCGTGGGCTGGAGCGAAGCGGAAGCCCACACCGTCCGCTGGAATGATTTGTTAGGAGGCCCTTTAACCAAATATTCAAAATATAATTTACCCAATGTCAATAGGGGTATGACCACTTGTTCTTTTTATGAAGCATTTCCTCATTTTCCATCAAGTCAAATCTTCCAAAACCTTCTCAAAGGTTCGTTCACCACCCTTAAGGCCGGGAGCGTATCCGCCGCCTGCGTTTCCCCAGGCGCTGGCCAGATAAAGCCCTTTGACCGGGGTTCGGTTTTTTATTCGATTCATAAAGGAATTATCAACAGAAAAATCAAATCCGTAAATAGCCCCTCCGGGATTCAGGGTGTAGCGCCAGTTGGTGAGCGGAGTTGCCGCCTCCATTACCTCAACCATGGATGAAAGCCCGGGAATGGCCTTTTCTTCAACCTTTTTCATCAAGATACCGGCCCATCTTTCCTTTTCTTTTAAATAGCCTAACTTCCGACCGGCTTTGTAGTCCGATTCAAATCTTTGCCAGGGTTGAATACCGCACAGGGTAATTATCGTCACTGTAGATGAACCGGGTTTTGAGTAGCCTTTATAGTAATTGTCATAAATCATGGCACTGACATCCACTTTCTCAACCTCTCCTCTAAGACATGAGAGGTAATTCGCTTCATGCCCTCGGGCGGATGATATGACTATATGACTGTCTTTGATGTACTCATGTATTTCCCGGTTCAATCCAAGCCAGATGACAAACGTGGATAGGCTTGTTCCGTAACCATTTATCCTGTTCATATAGTCAGGTGGAAGAGTTTCGGAGGGCAGCATATTATTTAGGGTTGTTATCGCATTCGCATTGCTTATAACAATTTTGGCCGGTAGATGTTTCCCTTCTGATGTGACGACTCCGGAAACAGCTCTGTCCTTTAGCACAATTTTTTCGATCGTTTTTTCGTAGATTATTTGTCCACCGGATTCTTCGATCGATTCAGCCAATGCATAACTCAAATCCTGTGAGCGCCTTTTTATATAATATTGTTCATTTTCTCCTGATGCCTTAGCCATGATATAAATAAACGCGGACAACTTGGATGGCGGCAGGCCAAATGATCCCATCGTACCAGATGTAAGAGATTCCTTTATGTTCGGCTCCCTAATATATTCATCGATAAAGGCAGCGACGGTTTGATCCTTTATTTTCCATAACTTGGGATATTGGGAAGCCATATTCCTCCCTCCCCCTTTTGTTTTAAGCAATTCCAGTTCATCCACCACAGCCTGCATTTCCGCAAGATAGCTCTCGACGCCCTTTTTTTCGTGAGGAAATTTTTCGATTAAACCATTAACCTTTTGTTTCAGGCCGCTTGCCCCCCTGATATCCCGGTTTGGTGTAATAACCCGATGGGTATTAGGAATTTTGACCAACTCGATCTTATCCGAGATACCTAATTCCTTCATAAGATGCTGCAATTCGCGGTTTACCGACATGCGGTGCAAAGACACATCAAAAGTGAACTTACCTCCGGCCCGGTCAAAGGTTGTTGCATATCCTCCCGGGATATTGTGTTGTTCAACAACCGTAACCGGAAACCCCCGTTGGGCCAAAAGCGCTCCACAGCATAGTCCGCCAAGCCCTGCCCCAATAACCACAACAGGGAGATCCTTTTTGGTCTGTATCTTGGCGGCAAGCGTATTGATTTTGCTCCAATCAAGAGCCATGGCCACTCCGAACATGGCGCTTGTTGTAATAAAGGAACGGCGAGATATTTTCCGTTCGGTCATATCGTTTCTCCTTTTAATCAGAGATGGGTATTACAGAAAGTATAATACGCTTTTCTTGGATCCTTCTAACGTACTCTTCAGCGGGCGCGGTTTTTTGCGCTCCGCTGGAAGAGAAGTGTTATGCCTTTTATATGATATTGCAGCCAATTTTTCATGAACCTTTTCTGGCTTTAAATAAATAAAATGCAGGTATGAGCTTTTCAAATTTAACCTCATTGAATCCCGCATCTTTAAGTTGATCACAGACACTGTCTGGACTAGGTAAAGGGCCACAACCATCTGTCATTGAAGACCAAAGATTCATCAGTTGAATGGAAGGGTCATTCGCCGGACATAATGTGGTCAATATCAATTGGCCGCCTGTATTTAAAAAACCGCCAAGATTGCGAAGCAAATCGACCCTTTCATTTTCGGGGAAATAGTAAATAAGATTAAAAAACGTTACAATATTAAATTTTTTATCATTTTGATATTGTCGTATATCAATATGCTCGATTGTGACGCGATCCTCTACCTGCCAAATGGTTGTATTCTCCCTGGCAAAATCAGCCACCGTCTTTTGCAGCTCCAGGCCTGTTACCGTAAGGTTTGGATTCCGATCACAAGCGCGTTTGATGTATATCCCAGATCCACAACCTACTTCCAATAAACGGCAGTCGCCATTCGGAGGGATGATTTTATCAACCACATCGATTAAAATAGGTTCAACCGTCCTAGAGGATCGGGCAAACAACTCACCATATGAGTGGCTGAAATCAAATTTCTTACTTTCTTTCAGAAAAGCCGGCGTTTTGATAATATAGTCATAAAAGATCTCTACACGCGCCTGAAAAAAAGCCTTCCATGTATCATTGGCCGGCTTTAATAATTCTTTTGAAAACGCACTTTTTATGCTGTAGCCATTGTTCTTCTTATTCAGTTCACCAATCGCTACACCCAAATCAAGCCAAGCTTCAAGACCTTCCTGATCGAGATCGGTTCCCATGTCGCTCTGAATATCTTTAACGCTGGCCGGACCTTTAGATAATACATCATATATTCCTTCAGAAATTGCGGTTGAAATAAAACCGGCACGGTAAAATTCATTCAGTGTCTTATTCATGCGTAACATTAATGAGATTGGATTTTTCAAAATGAATTTTATCAAAGTATTTATAGCCATTTTGTTCTCCGACTTAAAAATTATCTTTCTAAGTACTGAATTGCATAACGCCCTGCATCAGCGGCGCGGTACGCGTCCGTCTGAATGCGATTGTTCGATTCTTTTTTCTACATCTGCAATTTGTCTTGCCAAGGATGTGGTAACAGGACTTGCTGGAAGCTTTTTCAAACTAGCATTTGCACGCCCTATAAGATCGTTAGCTCCAGTGTAGTTATTTATTGATAGTTCCGAATTGCTCCAAAACATCAATGTATCAAGGTCTACAGAATGAATTACAAAAGGATTATTCTCAGAGAATTTGTTCCAAACGGCCAATGCCATTTTATACAATCTTCTTCCTTCTGTGAAATTTCCTTGGGTAAAATGGTACGCAGCGAGTGTTCTGATTGAGACATTATAATCATTATAGTTTTTTGCTTTTTTGATTGCATTGTCTAACAAATATGGGGTGTTGTCTTTGATGTTGGACTGAGACAAGGCAGATGCGACGGCAAAAAACTCGGTAGAAGAGAAAGAATCAGGATATCGTTTGATGAGTTCAGCAGCCTGCGATGCCAATAGAATGTTTTCCTGATTTATCATGCGAGATAGAGACTCACCAACTGCACTTCCTTCATTTCTTTTCATAAGTTCAAAATTTTCAACTGGCAATTTTGTAATTCGCTGAATAAGTCCTCTCGCTTCTCTTCGATTATCCCTAACAGCGTCTTGATGGCTTTTGTAATATGATACTCCCGTTGTTCCAAATGAAAAAAGCAAGGCGATCATTGAAATAAAAATAGATGGATGCTGGTACCAAGGTTTTTTATCTTTCAATAATAGTATTTGAAGTGAATCCACTTCTTTTTTCAGAATGTCATACTTCTCTTGCTCATTCATATATTCCTCCAATCGAACGGCAAAGCTCACCTGCCCGGAAAGCTTCGAAACCATTACTAAAATTAACAGGTTAAGAGAACGACACGCTTGGCTGTGACAAAAGCACGTCTACTTTCCGGGTCCGAGTGAAGTGGATGGTTCGGTGTGACGGATTGCTTCCGCTTCGTGCTTATATGCCCCATGCTCCTCCCCTTAAAAAGGTGGACTGGAGGACTGGGGGACGTCCATCACTAAGTAATTAACTCAATCTATAAGTCTATAATTGTTTTCTTTAGCGATTCGCTCACCCCTTCGCACAGTATATCCCACATCTTGACCAGTCATGCCAATAAGTCTCGCCTAATCTACCAATGAATATTCCGCCTCCACAACCGCCCGGTAACAATACAACCCCCTTGCTTCCGCCCTTGATTTTTGACGGCTTTTTATCATGTCAAATTGTTTACTTAGTGATGGACGTCCCCCACTCCATGAGTTTTATACTATACGCCTTCTCTACCACGTCCCTTTTCTGAGTATTGTTCAGTAGGCTATTTGAGGCAAGCAGGTTTACTTGATCCTCTAAATGTTGCGTCTCTAGCTTGAGTAAACAAGTCTGACCTTGGATTCGGATCATTGCAAGCTTCAATTCCCTTGCCGTTGTGGTCGGGAAATAGGCGGTAGCCAATAGTATTACCAACCCTGAAAGGGCGACAAACTTGTACAGGTGATCGGTTGGCAAATTTGGAATATTCATTGTGTTTCCTCACATAACCCACCATTCACCAGCTCGTCTGGTGCAATGTCGTGGTCATGTAAAACCCATATTATCTTTAATAAAATTCTCTTTTAACAGCGGCCAATATATCCCCGAATGTTTCTCGTATGTTTCCTTTTGAGAACCTAATCTGATCAATGCCGTCCATATTTGAGAATAGTTCAACACCTTCCTCTAGCAACACAATGGCGCGATTAAATCCGAGCCTCTCTTGAAAAAGACCAGTTTCGTGAACGACGTTTTGACGTACACGAAATTGCCCGTCGCTTGTTTCATCTTCAGCCGTCATGACCAAGATAGCAAATGAACTTTTAGCCAGCATATCTTCAAGAATATCCCTTATAGCGTGACCCGACCTTGATCCAACTTCGTATGCCTCAACTTTGTAAAAATGTTTGTCTTCCAAGTGATCTTTCAAATCTCGCCATAGTTTTCGCCTACCATGCCCAATGAATATTTTTGGTTTTTCAATATGCTCGTATGGCAGTTTTGGTTTTTCAATATGCTCGTATGGCAGTTTTGATTTTTGAAAATCTGTTTCAAAAACATCAAACACTCTTTCGATAAATGCACGGCTTTTCGAATTGGGATAGAATCGAACAGAAACTTTAGAATTCGTACATAACTCCGATTCAATTTCAAATGCACTTCCGAAGGGCGTTCTCTTGTAGAGAAAGTAGTTTTGGCTGCTATCATGTTCAAATTTCCGGTAATCTCCGAAAAACTCATCTTCTGAATCGTAGATCCATTCTTCATTCGACTGCCTGATCCTCATGTCACGACTGGTGAATCTAGAAAATATATCTTCATCGGTCTGCTTCTCTTCTTTAGGATCGCCGCGTTTAACATATTGGACACAGCGTGTCTTTGCTAAGGAATCAAACTCCCAGATGGCCTTCTTTAAGGTCTCTACCGGAAAAAAAGTATTCCTGAATATTTTAACTTTTTCCATAAGTCACTTCACATAACGTCCCGCATCACCGGCAGCAAAATGCAGAGCGACGAGGAACGAGGAGCGGCGCTTTTTGCTGTCGAAGTGTATGCGATTGTTAGGTATATAATGTGTCGGAAGCATTAATACAGGATTAAGCTTCTCTTGTATTCGTGAAATATCTCATAGCATTTTCGATCGTTTCTTAAGTTAATGCTCACATTCCCAGATTTAGATAACATTTTTATATTCTTCTGAATTTCATCTATGTCACTATCAGAGATGCCTGTGGCGGTTGCATAGTAAGATGTTCTTTTTGCGCCTTTTCCAGTAGAGTGATCAGGTGTAATTAATTGCATATTTAATTTATGGAAGGCAAACCCAAGAAATAATACAATTTCTGCATTAAGCATGCTGCTTCTTATTTCAGATATTTCACTTGAGTCCGGATCGGTGCCTTCTGTAAAAGTTTTAATTTTGTTTGCCAGTCTAACTAAAAGATGGTGGTCGGGTTCATCTCCAAAAGCAATGGCATCCTGATTGCTTTGCCATGGTAGATTCCCTACAACACCATAAGGGTGATAGATTTTTGTATTGTTAACAATATTTGCTGCTTGCTCGTCATTTAGTCTATAAACATTTTTTAACGAGTAGTATAAAAAATGCTCTATGCATCTATCATAATTAAAAATAATTAGCACTATTGAGACAAACCGATGTTCTAATTCTTCAGCCTGGCAATTTTCAGTCATAAGCTGCCTAAATGCATTAAACCATGTTGACTCCAGCTGTCCATAATTCGGTTTATTGTATATGTTGTCTAGATTAACGTATAACTTACTGCCCTTTTCAGCTTTTAGAATGCTGCGTACAATAGCAAGCTTACCGCATTTTTCTATGCTTTCATTTCCTTTATGTGTATCAATAAAGTTATCTATTGATATAACTTGGGGCATTGCTTCACTAATGTGTTCGCAGGCTTGATATAGTGACTTTATATCATTACCCTGACTTGAAAGAATTGTGAGAGCATGACTAATAGTCGCATCGTTTACCGCTTCGCCGTAATGACCTGGTGTTTTACTGTGTTTCAGTATGTGTGAGATATCATTTTTTAAACCAGCGCCTACTGGTAAGCCTGCCTCATGACTGGCGCCTGCGCCAACTACGATTACAGACTTGTTGCTTACCATTTGACGAACTCCATTGATGTATTTAATAATATATTGTGATAATGCCTAAAGCCACTCATGCCTAATTAACGGCAACTTCTCATACCTAACAAGTAATTGAGTAGAACTACGTATCATCTATTTTTGAATAATACGCAGAAGAATAGAACCAAGCTTTTCATGAAAGTACACAAAAAAATATTATAAATCCGTTATTTATGATGTTGATGGTTTTCAGGTCTTCAAGCTCCTGAATTGCTTCCCCAACCTAGATTAAAAAAATATTTATTGATGGTTTGAAATTGAAGATTAGATAGGCAAACGGCTAATTTTATAAGATTAATATCCATCCGAATAACTCCAAAATTCAAAACACTTAGGATAGATTTAGAGATTTAAAGGTATGACCCAATTTTAAAAAATAACTATAAACTCTTGACAAGTTTTTTACAACTAGATATTTCAATTTCTACATAGCATGAAAATTTGAATAATATGCAGAAGAGGAGATTTCATTATGCTGGCGATTCCTCCTCGATTACAGGCCCGATTTGAAGGATCTTTAGAAAAAAGATCGATTCCAAACAACCTGCACGGTGCCTTAAACAATGGCTCAGGTACTACCTGGATTTTTGGCGAAAATATGATTTTCCAAGCATGAGGAAAGAGAGTCTCCCCAACTTTATTTCTAAATTGAATGAAAAAGGCCAAACCAACGCCCAACAAGGACAAGCCGCAAAATCGATAAGCCTATATTACGAAATCATTGAACAGGTTTCCCTTAAGAAGACCACATGCAAACAAATAAATTCCCGCAATTGGGCTTCTTTGGAAAATTCAAAAACACTGTGTCGGCGGATGGGCTGAAGTAAAAGAGTTGAAACGACATGGGCGTGAGCATAGGTTCCGTTTTTTGACGGGTCATACCATCTTGTAATTCGCAATCTCTTTTTCAAGATCGGCGATTTCATCTTCAAGGGCTTCGATGGCCAATAGTTGGTGAGGTCGAATTGAGTGGGCCGGTAAAGCCTTCTCTCTGTCCAGAAGCGCCTCCCTTAAAGACGCCAACCGTGCCGACTTTTCCTCTTTTTCCTCCCGCAGCAGCGCTTCCACCTCCCGCACCGCTTTGACGAAATCACCGACTTTCATGAAGTCCTTCTCAAATCGGATAGGCGAACCCTCATGGTCCATCCGGTTGGTCAAGGTGCAGCTGTCGGCACCGGCAGCCGGCACCGCCATTAAGGCATCGTGAACATTTTCAGGGGACAGTCCGCCGGCCAAAATAACCGGGATGGCGCTCTGGAGAACGAGCTTCCGGGCTGTTTCCCGGTCCACCGTTTCTCCTGTAATGCCCACAAAGCCTTCTACAGGCGCGTCTTCCTTCCATGTGTCGGTCAAAAAGAGATCGCTGGTATGTTCAAAGGCCCGGGCTATCTCCAATGAGGGGAAATCGGGCGCATCCCCTTCTCGGGGAATGGGGATGGATCGGATGATGCCGATTTCGGGGAATTTCCGCTTCACGGCTTCCTGAAATTCAACGAATTTTTCCAATCCGGTGATTTCCCCACTTAGGTCCGTCAGGGCATCACAGAAATGGATGTAATCGGGCCGGTAATAATCAAGGACCCTGAAAACGGTATCCAGATCCCGGAAAAGGGGGATCATACTGCTTTTGTGTTGGGTCCCCTCAGTTAACTTGACGGTCTCCCGCAGAAGCGGCAGGCGCCACTCGTCCCGGCGCAGAATGACGCTTCCCAGGTGATCCACCCCTGCTTCAATGCATTTTTCCACTTCCCGCGGCGTCTGGATTTCATATATCTGAACAATCACGGTTTATTGCCTCCCCTAAAATAACCCCAAAAAAATTGTCAGCATATTTCATTTTTTGCCTATGGGAAAGGATAAAATTGCGGGTTGCCATGACAGATCAGAGGGACTATGATCACCAGCAATGAACCATTGAGGAGATCTCCAAAATGAAAAAGAGACTACTGGATCTTGGAAAACTGGCCCATCAACTTAAAAAACAGGGGAAACTTAAACAAGCTGAAGAAACGTATCAAGAACTCCTGAATCTGGATCGATACAATGCCTATGCCCTTGTGGGGCTTGGTGACCTTAAACGAAGATCCCGAGCGTTTGAACCGGCAATCGGCTTTTACAGCGAGTGCCTTTCGATTGAACGTGACAACTGGCATGCGCTCGTGGGGCTGGGGGATGCCTACCGAGGATTGAAAGATCTGGATAAAGCCCTTGACGCCTGGTTCCGCTGCCTGAAACTTCGTCCCTATGATTACAAGACCATGACGAGGGTGGCCGATTGCCTGAAGAAAAAGGGAGATTTTGAAGCCTCAAAAAAATACTATTTTATGGCACTCAAAAAGAATCCCTGGGATGCCTTTGCGCTCATGGGTCTGGGTCAAATTGCGGTCGGCGAAAGAGATGATGCCAAGGCCCTTGATTTTTTTGAACGGGTGCTTGAAGCATCCCCCAATTCCGTAATCGCCCTCACGGCAGCAGCGAATATTCATCGTAAAAGGCAGGCATTTAAAGAAGCGATCCATCTTTACGACCGAGCGCTCAAAATCAATCCTCGGAATTCACACGCGTGGCATGGAAAAGCCGACTGCCTGCGGGGCAGGAAAGAATTTACATCCGCCATCGGCGCCTGGAACAGGGCCCTGGAAAACGGCATGGACCGAAGGGTAGGCCTCAGCCGGATCGGAGATTCCTACATTCGGCTAAACGATCTCAATATGGCGGAGACCAATTACAAAAAGGCCATGGCAATCGGGTATGACAAATATGCTTTTTTAGGTATTTCGAAGATCCACGAAATGCGGGGGCGACCGGAAAAAGCCCTGGAAATCCTGTCCATGCTGGTCCGCAGGGAACCCGAAGACCCGCGCATTTACACGGAATCCAGAAAATTCGGCAATAAATATCCCGATATGGTAAAACCCTTTTCCAAATCTGACGGCGCTGATGCATAGGTAAGGTCTGCTCTTGGGGCTTATTTCCGGGCGGGCAGGCAGGCCGGCCCCTACAGTCGTTGACTTTTGATCTGCATTTCCCTAACATGCCGCCATTCCGGTTGCTTATTTGGCGCCGGTGTCTATTTCGCCGCGTGGTTCGTTTCGTTTTTGGAGGTGGATCCCCCCTTGAGCCGTTCGAAAGTTATCTTTATAGCTCAAAATCAGCCCCTGAACAATGATGCCCAGTTGAGGCAGAGGATGGCGGGTGCAGCCGAGAGGGCGAAGCGGCAGTCACACCGGTTTCAGGGCCTGGATCTTCCCGCCATGCAAGCGCAGGTGCATGAAAATACACGCGCCTCCCTGTTGTTTATGGAGGGGCAATACATGGATCTGCCGGATCTCATGAATTATGTGAGAGCCGGTTCCCGCCTTGTGAAGATTACCCCCGACACTGTGCCCCGGCATTATTCACTGGCCAATACGGTAACCTTAAACGGCATTTACATGCACCAATACCTGACGGCTCATGGATACGACCCCATTATCATTCAAAACTATGCCACCGGCGACCTGGAGGGGCTGCTTCAGGAATCACCCCTGGCGGTCTGCATCTCTTCAAATTTTATCTTGATGAACGATATCAAGACAATGGCCGAAAAAATCAAACACCTGGCACCCCATGTTGCGGTCATTGCCGGCGGCATGCTGGTAAAAAAAGCCCTGCACGCGGGGGAGAATCTCACAAAAGGGACCCTTAAATTTCTTTCCACCTTCCACGAAAAAGTAGATGCGTTTGTTGTGGAGGCAAAGGGAGAGCAGAGTCTTGTGAAACTGCTCGAAGCCATTGAAAATGGGGATGATTTAAGCAACGTTCCCAACCTGGCCTATTTTGATGAAAAAGGCCGTGTGACCTTCACCGCAAGGCTTGAAGAAGAGATTCACATGGATCAAACGGCCATTGACTGGCACAACATTCCAAAAACCTATCTGCGCCATACCCTCCCCGTCAACAGCAGCCGGGGATGCTATTACCGGTGTCGTTTCTGTACTTACCACTGGTTGTTCCCTAAGGTGCATTACAGGTCTCCGGAGGTCCTTCGGCAGGAACTGAAAGCCATCAACAGTTTGGGCTTCATCAGACATGTGCGGTTTACGGATGATAACTTCACCGCCAGAAGTGATCGAATTAAAACGGTTCTTCGCATGATGATCCATGAAAAATTCTCATTTACCTGGTCGTCATTTGCCCGCGCAAGCGCTTTGACACCCGAACTGGTAAAGCTGATGAAACAGTCGGGGTGTGAGTTTGTGGATCTGGGCCTGGAATCGGGAAGCCAGACTATTCTGGATAATATGGACAAACGCTTAAGCTGTCAGCAGTCTCTTGACGCCATTCGCTTGCTCAATGATCATGGCATTATCAGCCGGGGCAGTTTCATTGTCGGGTACCCGGGGGAAACGCACGATACATTTTTTGAAACCATTGATTTCATAAACGAAAGCGGCCTCCCCTACTATCAGCCCTATCTCTTTTATTACACCGCCAATACCCTGGTGCATGAGGAACGGAAAGCACTGAATCTGAGAGGTCTCGGCCTGGCATGGGCCCATGAGACCATGGATTCCGTAGAAGCATCCCACCTTCTGATGCAGATGATTGAGCTGATCCCCGAAAGTTTCACCGATGGTCAATCCTATGTGGAAGAAATCTATAAAATGCTCAGGGGTGAAGGGTATGCAAGGAGGGATATAAAGGACCTTTTCAGGTTGAAACGGCAGTTGCAGCTAACCTTGAGAGAACATCCATCCGCCGGTCCATCCTCTTTGGAAATAGCGCCCATACTCAAGAAGATGGGGGGGCTGATCAGCTAATGCATATTGCCATCCTCAGTGTAAGAGATGAAACATACCACCCCAACAGCAGGCTCATGGCGGCAGCGGTTGAAATGGGGCATGGGATTTCACTCATCCATACGAGGGACTCTCTTTCCTGCATTTGCGAGGGCCAACAGACGGTCGGATTGCCTGAGGTTGATTTGCCGGATATCCTTCTGCCGAGAGTGGGGGCGACCATCAACGACTATGCCCTGTCGGTGGTGAGGCACTTTGAGTTTTCCGGAACCCGGGTGGTCAATGGTTCTGAATCGATACGGATGGCGCGAAACAAATTTATGGGCCTTCAGTGCCTGGCCAGAGAAGGTATCAGTGTTCCGGACACCTGTCTGGTGGTAACCCGTCAAGGCTTTGAACGGTCCGTGGAACAGTTGGGCGGATACCCCGTTGTGGCCAAAATGCCCAGCAGCCGCCAAGGCAACGGGGTGATGCTCGTTGAAAACCAGGCCACCGCTTCTTTTGTGATGAACAACCTCATGGATAACACACGGGGGCTTCTGGTTCAGGAATATATCCCCCCTGAAGGACGCACGGACATTCGCGCTTTTGTGCTGGGAGACCGGGTTTTAGGGGCCATGTCTTTAAAACCCGATCCAGGGGATTTCAGGACCAACATCCATATCACCGGACAGGGACGGTTGCTGGCCCTGAGCCCGAATCTTGTGAAACTGGCCGTGCAGTCATCCCGTGCCCTCGGCCTTGAAATTTCGGGCTGTGATATCATCCTTCAGAAAAACGGTTCGCCTCAAGTGATTGAGGTGAATTATTCGCCGGGATTCAGAGGCCTCGAGCACGCCACCGGCATGGACATTGCGGAACAAATCATCCATTACGTAACCGCAAAAAACTAAGGAGCTTTCATGCACATCGCTTTTTTGATGGATCCGCTTATTTCAATTGATCCCGAAAATGAGACGACCAGTCATCTCATGTATGAATGTAATCAAAGGGGACACACCGTCTATTTTCTGGAACCCCACGATATATATATTCGTGAAAATCAAGTGGTGGCCAGGATGCGCAATATCTCTGTGGCGCCAAACCTGTCCATGAAAAAATACTGGAGAAGCCTGATTCATTGTCTCAAAAAAGATGAACTGATATTTGAGACCATCGCGGATCTGGATGCGCTTTTTTTACGGAAGAATCCGCCCATGGTTTATCAAACCATGGAATTTTTGTCGTCGGTCAGCGACAAAGTGTTTATGATCAACAACACGACGGGTCAAATCAGAGCCAACAGCAAACTCTATATCCTTAATTTTCCGGAAATCATTCCCGAAACCCACGTATCTCGTGATCCCGCACGTCTCAGAAAAATCATCAATAATTTCGGTGGCGCCATGGTGGTAAAGCCCCTTCAACGTTACGGTGGCGAAGGGGTGATTAAAGTGAGCGTCAAAGACCAGGAAAATTTAAATTCCCTGATCAACTATTATGTACGGGCCTATCGGGCCTACCCGGAGCGGGAACCCATTATGGTGCAGGAGTATCTGGAGGAAGTTCAGACAAAAGGGGATGTGCGGATACTTCTGCTCAACGGGGAAATTGTAGGCGCCATGCGGCGAAAACCGAGCAAAGGCGATTTTCGAACCAATATCCACGCGGGCGCCCGGGCCTATAAACATGACATTACGGATCACGATCGTGCCATCTGCCAGGTGATAAGGGACAGTTTGAGAAAAGAGGGCCTGTTTTTCGTAGGGGTTGACGTGATCGGTAATAAGATGGTAGAAATCAACTGCCTGAGCCCCGGAGGAATTCCACGGATTAACCGTTTGGATGGGGTAAAGATCGAAGCCAGGGTGGTCGATTTCATAGAGCAGAAGGTTTCGGAACTGTAGGGGCGGACCCCTGTGTCCGCCCTGGCTATGTTGGGCGTGCATCACGGGCGAATGCCTGATCTTTTTACATCGGGGTCGCCCCTAACCCAAAGATTCAACAGAAGAGAGGATGACAAATGCGCCGTATGAATGGAAAAACAAACAGGTTGTCTGGTTCGTGGGTCACAATGATTTTGTGTGTCCTGATGCTGATGGCGAGTTTTCATTTTTCAGTACCGAGGGCTTCCGCCGCGGATATGCTCAAAATGGGTGTTTTGCAGGAGCCCAAAACCTTGAACATCTGGAGAGCGGGGGATCGCTGGTCACTGAAAATCCTGGGGCTCATCTATCAACCCCTATATGTGAGGGATCCCAAGACACTGGAGTTGGTTCCCTGGCTGGCGGCAGCACCGCCTGAGTTTGATCAAAAAAATCTCTGCTACACGGTTAAACTGAAGCCCGCCAGATGGTCGGACGGCACGGAATTGACCTCCGAAGATGTGGCCTTTACCGGACGGATTATTCAGGAATTCAAAGTGCCCAGGTATATTTCCAAGTGGAAGTTTATCAAAAAAATTGAAACCCCGGACAAACAAACCATAAAGTTCTATCTGGAAAGTCCCCGTGCCATCTTTGTCTCCCGAACGCTCACCACGCCTATTGTTCAGAAAAAGCAATGGGAGGGAGTGATCAATAAAGTCAAGGGGGAGGAAAAACCCCTTCGCTCCCTAATGCGGCACAAGGTTAAGATGCCCATAGGCAGCGGCCCTTTCAAATTGAAAGACTGGCGGTCGGGCGCCTACATTTACGTGATAAAGAACGAGATCTTTTTCGGCTCCGGCAAAACCATCAGTGGACACCTTTTAGGGCCTCACATCGACGGGATCATTTTCAAGGTCTATGGCACGTCAGATGCCGCTATCCTGGCATTGAAGAAAGGGAGCATCGATATGTTCTGGTGGGGAATTCAGCCGGGATATATGGAAGACCTGAAAGCGAACCCCGATATGGAGGTCTTCACCAACGAAAAAAGTGCGCTTTATTACCTCGGGTTTAATGTGAGGAAACCGCCCTTTAATGACACCAACCTGCGTCGGGCCGCGGCAACCCTGGTGGGGGAAGACTTCATCATCAAACGGATTCTCCAGGGGTATGGCTTGAAAATGTATTCCATTGTTCCTCCCGGTAACACCTTCTGGTGCTGCCCGGATGTTCCCAAGTATGGTGTGGGGCTCAGCCGGGAAGGGCGCATCAAAAAGGCTTACCAGATTCTCTCGGATGCCGGCTACACCTGGCAGATCCCTCCCATTGACAACTCGGGGAATGTGGTCAACGGCGATGGCATCATGCTGCCTGATGGGAAGCTCATGGAGAAATTCACCATCCTGACGCCACCGGCCGATTACGACCCCCATCGCGCCATGTGCGGCATGATGATGCAGGAATGGCTCAGAATGCTGGGCATACCGGCTTACTCCAAACCCATGGCATTCGGGGCACTGATCGAACAGGTAAAAGTGCGCAGGGATTTCGATGCATTTATCCTGGGATACGGCAGTCTGTCTCTGGACCCCGATTATCTGAGAAACTTTTTTATTTCAACAAACGACAAGCGCAGAGGCTGGAACATGAGCGGTTATAACAATCCGCATTTTGATAAAATTGCGAACCAATCCGCGAAAACCATGAACCGGGACGAACGGCGAAAGCTCATCTGGGAAATGCAGAAAATTATCATGGGTGATGTGCCCTATATGCCCCTGTATAACCCAAAACTGATTGAGGCCGCCCGGAAAGGCAAATTCACGGGTTGGGTTCAAATGCTGGGCGGTATCGGCAACCTGTGGTCTTTCTGCCAGTTGAAACCCCTTTAAATTTAGGTGTAAGGTATAAGGTAATGGATTTTCTCGTTCATCCTTCATCCCTCATCCTTCATCCTTCATAAACGCTATGGAACTCAGAAAATACATTCTCCGCAGGCTGGTCCAGATCACCATCATTTTTTTTGTGATCCTCACGGTGTTGTTCCTGCTGTTCCGCCTGGCCCCCGGGGACCCTGTTTCCCGAATGGTGGACCCGGATATGACGCCCGAGGATTCACAACGCCTCATTGTTCAGCTGGGGCTGGACAAACCTCTGGGAGTTCAATATCTCATATATCTCAAAAACTTTTTTTCGGGTCATTTCGGGTACTCGTTTCACTATGGAGAGCCGGTGGTGGACATCATCTGGGCACGGCTGCCCAATACCATACTACTGTTTACCACCGGCATCATTCTATCCGCTTTTGTGGGTATTTTCTTAGGCAAAATTGCTTCCTGGTACAAGGGGAAAAAAACCGACAGTATCATGACCGTGGGAGCGCTGGTGACCCACACGCTCTTTCTGCCGTGGCTCGCGTTGATCCTGATCTGGATTTTTGCATATAAATTCAGTTGGTTTCCCATAAACGGAATGATCTCGGAAGAGGTATGGCTGGATCCTGACAACGGTTTCATAACCAAATCGCTGGATGTCCTCTACCATATGGTGTTGCCGCTCTCGACCCTGTTTCTGATCCATTTCGGCGCTTATCTCCTGATCATGCGGAGCGCCATGCTGGAAACCCTCAAAGAGGATTATATCCTCACGGCAAGGGCCAAGGGCCTTGATGAAAAGACCATTCGGAACAAGCATGCGGCCCCCAACGCGGCGCTTCCGGTGGTCACCAGCGTCGGGTTGAGCCTGGCTTTTTCCATCAATGGGGGGGCGCTGACGGAAACGGTTTTCACCTGGCCCGGCATTGGCCGGGAACTGGTGTTTTCGGTCAGTCAGAATGATTACCCTTTGGCGCAAGCCTCTTTTCTGTTGATCGCCATTGTGGTTTTGCTTGCCAACCTGGTGGTGGATGTTCTGTACGCTTACCTCGATCCAAGAATCAGATACTAAACGGGAATCTTCATGACAGTAGACCCTTCAAGCAGTGAAAGAAGCGCCCGGGAGCGCTACCCATGGCTTAATTCATTTCTGGATGGGTGGGCCATATTCAAACAGAGCCTTCTGGGTCGAATCGGCCTGACCCTGCTGATCATATTTGCTTTGATGGCCATTTGCAGTTACATCCCACCGTTGATCAACCCCATGTATAACCCCATGACCGGTGTGGATCCGGATATCTCCACCTGTACGCCACCCAGTTGGCGGCACTGGCTGGGAACGGATTTCATGGGACGGGACATTTTCAGTCAGCTCCTGGCAGGCGCTCGGATAGCCTTCATGGTCGGCGTTTCAGCTGCCGTCATGAGTGTGGTTCTGGGGACGGCTATCGGCATGACCGCCGGGTATATGGGGAAATTCATGGACACCATTCTCATGAGAACGGCGGACATGATCATGGTTATGCCCACCTTGTTGTTTGTATTGATCATCTCTTCCGTTTTTGGTCAGCTTAACATCTGGACCATTGTTATTATCATCGCCCTGTTCAGGTGGCCCGGGGTTTCCCGAATGATTCGAGGTCAGACCCTTTCCCTCAAACATCGCCCTTTTATCGAAGCGGCCAAAATGGCGGGGGCGTCCCATTTCCGGATTATTTTCAGGCACATCATGCCCAATGTGTTGCCCCTGGCATTTCTGTTCATGACATTCCGGGTGACGTCCGCCATCATTATTGAAGCATCGCTGGCATTTCTGGGGTTTGGTGATCCGGGAACCGTCAGTTGGGGGATGATGCTGCAATGGGTCTGGAAAACCGGATATATGTTCAAGGCGCTTTACTGGCTCCTTCCGCCGGGGATTTGCATTTCATTGATTACCCTCTCCTTTTATATGCTGGGTCGTGCCATGGATGAAGTGTTGGATCCGAGACTACGAAAGGAGGACCAGACAGATTAAATGGCCCTACTGGAAGTTGAGAATTTAAGCATCGGTTATCAAACCAAACAAGGCCGCCTCAAGGCTGTGGAGGGGGTTTCTTTTTCCCTGGATGAGGGGCGATCTTTGGGTTTTGTCGGCGAATCGGGATGTGGAAAAACCACCATCGGCATGGCCCTGATGGGGTTGATGCCCCCCAATGGTTCTATTGGACAGGGACGTATTCTCTTTGAGGGGCAGGATCTTCTGAAAATGACGGAAGCGCAAAGAAGAAAAACACGTTGGAGTCAGATTGCCATGATTTTTCAGGCCGCCATGAATGCCATGAACCCGGTGCTGCGCGTGGGGGATCAGATTGCGGAAGCCATTCTGGTGCATAACCCCGAAACGGAAAAGGATGCGGCCCTTCACCAGGTGGAAGAACTTTTCGATCTGGTGGGAATCCCCCGGGATCGTCTGAGAGGCTATCCCCACCAATACAGCGGCGGTATGAAACAGCGGGCCATTATTGCCATGGCCCTGGCCTGCAAACCGAAATTGATTATTGCGGATGAACCCACCACCGCGCTGGATGTCATTGTTCAGGATCAGATACTGGAAGAAGTCAAAAAGCTGCAAAAAGAGTTTAACATCAGCGTTATCTTTATCTCACACGACATTTCCATTGTGGCGGACATGTGCCAGGATATCGCGGTGATGTATGCCGGTCAGATGGTGGAATGTGGTCCCAGGGAAGCTGTTTTTGATTCACCCGTACATCCCTACACCAAAGCACTGCTCTCTTCATTCCCAACCATCACCGGCGAAAAAAGTGATTTGATCCCCATCCCGGGAGAAACCCCCAACTTGATCCATCCCCCTTCAGGGTGTCGGTTTGGCGAACGGTGTCCCGAGGCTTCCTTAACCTGCTCAGTGGCGCCCAAATGGGTTCAGATAGGCCCCGGGCACAAAGCGCTCTGTTGCCATTGCTAGCGTAAGAAGAAAGAAATATTGGATTTCACCCGAGGTCAGCATGGATACAAACGGTAAACCGATCCTCGAAATCAAGGACGTGAGTAAAATTTACAAAACCAAGGGGAGTCTTTTTGCCGGCCGTGGCAAAGATGTGGTGGCCCTGGATCGGATATCCCTTGAGATTAACAAGGGTGAAATTTTTGGGTTGGTGGGGGAAAGCGGCAGCGGCAAAACAACAGCGGGCCGCTTGATTGTGAGCCTGGAGGAGACCGACTCAGGCGAAATTCTTATGGATCACCAACCCGTTACCGGGCTGAAAGGAAAACGCCTCAAGAAATTTCGAAGCAAAGTTCAGATGATATTCCAGGACCCTTATCAATCCCTCAACCCCCAACGGTCTATCCTGGACACGGTTGCCGAACCTTTGATCATTCATCGCATGGGTCATGCCGACAGCAGGAAAGATCGCGTTCGGGAGGTGCTCCGGTCCGTAGGGTTGTCGCCGCCGGATGATTTCCTCTACCGTTACCCCCATCGACTCAGCGGCGGGCAGCGCCAACGGGTGGCCATCGCACGGGCCATGGTATTGGATCCTGAGTTTGTCATTGCCGATGAACCCACGTCCATGCTGGATGCCTCCATTTCCGCACAGATATTCAACATCCTTTTAAAGATGCGGAACGAGCTGGACGTTACGCAGCTTTTTATTACACACAGCCTTGCCGCGGCTCGCTATCTGTGCGATCGGATTGCCGTCATGTACCGCGGTCGCCTGATGGAAGTGGGCCGGGCCGACCAGGTTATCCGGAATCCCAAACATCCTTATACGAAAGCGCTCATTGATGCACTTCCAAAATTCGGTCATAGCGGTGACCGAAAGCGGTATGGCACGCTTTTGGCCCATGAACGAAAGGATGCTCAGGATGTGGGGTGCAATTTTTTTCCGAGATGCTCACTGGCACAGGAAAGCAGGTGTAATCTGGAAAAACCCGTTTTAGAAGACTACGGGAACCAGCATCTGGTGGCCTGTTTTCTGAGTCAGTTGTAAAGCGCCGTTTTATCCAAGCCCTCATGTTCATTCGCGATATTCGACAGATAAGGACCCTGTTCCAATCTTTTCCCGGAACATTCGTGGGGGTGGGGATGACCGCCTTTTCCCGAATCATACCCGCATCTTTTCTGGAGACCTACCACATTGTTGCCCTTCACAAGACGGGAGACCTGCCACTGCTGCGAAAAAAAACACACGTTTTTTGTCTTGAGGAGGAAACAGAAAACCCAACGCTTACACCGGGGGAAAATTCCGCGGGTCTTCTGGCTCATCCGCGAACCCGGCATTTTCTGGATGGCATTTCAAGTCCAAAATATTTTTTTTTGTACCAGGATTATCCCCAGTTGAGATCCGCTGCCGGGGCCAATGGATGGCACCTGTTGGCGAATGCACCACAACTGCGCCAAACTGTTGGAAAAAGACTGTTTTTCAAAGAAATGGCCGCTGAATTAGGCCTCCATCAAGCGCCCGGCGACATTTATCCCGTAGAGGCCATTCATCAGAAGGGGTATGAAAAATGGTGCCATCTGATGGGGCCCGATTTTGTGGTTCAACTTCCGGAAATTGAACGGGGTGGCGGCAGGGGAACATTTTTTGTGCGGTCTAAGAATGATTACCGGCAGCTTCAAGAAAAATTTGCGGAAAACCGGTGGCGGAACACACCGCTGGAATCGGTTTCCGTTCACCGGTTTCTGGACGGGCTACCGGCGAGCGTGGTGGTGTGTGTGACCCGTCACGGCACGCTGGTATCCGCCTTGCAAAGGCAACTGCAGGATCTTCCCTACTGCAGTGGTTTTGCGGAAGACGGGGTGTTCTGCGGCCATTCATGGGGCGCTTTCCCCTGGTCTGAAGCAGCCCGTAAATCGGCTTTTGAACAAGCGTGTCGAATTGGCGACTTCCTGGGAACCCTCGGGTACAAAGGCATCCTGGGCATTGATTTCGTTGTTCAAAAAAAGCAGGGGAAGGTCTGTCCCATTGAAATCAATCCACGTCTGACCGGCGCCCTTCCCATGCTGTCACTGCTCCATCTTCAATCAGGCACAATTCCTTTGGAAGCCTTTCATATGCTGGAATTCCTGGAAATTCCGTACCGCATAGACCGGGATGCCTTAAACAGTCGCTACGCTGAAACCGTACAGGGAAGCCACTTGTTGTTGTTTCGGCCGCTGGGTTCTGAAAACAGGGGTGGCGAATTATTAAACCCGGGTCTTTACGAATATGAACCGACCAACGGGGGTTTTCGTTTCCTGAAGGAGACATGGGAATATCAGCACATTCAAAACGAAAACCAGTTTATCCTGTCGGATGGTCCAAGACTCCCCGCCGATAAAGGATCGCACCGCCGGGATTCCCACAGCAGGTTGTGCCGGCTTCTTTTTTCTTATCCGGTAATGGGTATGGAAGGTGCCCTGTCGCCACAGGCACTTCTGGCAGCGGAATGGGTGCGTGAAAAAACGGCGAAATGGGATACGCCATGAAACTCCCGTTTGTCATCTCTCTACCCCACTGCTCCGGGGAAGTTCCCGCGCGGATTCGGTCCGACATCGTGCTGACCCAAACGGAAACAATTGACGCCATCGATCTGGGAACCCTGGAGATTTTCGGCTGTTTACCCGCCGAAGCGGTTTTATGCGCAAAATGGAGCCGACTGGTGGTGGACTTAAACCGGCCACCCGACCAGCGGGGTACCAAAGGGCCGGTCGTCCTGGTGGACTACCATGGCCGGTCGGTCTACGGGCCTGACGCAATCCCGGATGAAAATGAGATCGCACAACGCCTTTCGGCCTATTACAGCCCTTATCACCGACAACTGGAAAAGGCGATTGAAAAGGCGTATGTCAAAGGTCTTCTCGACTGCCATTCCCTTAAGGGAATCGGCCCGCCGGAGGCCCCCGATGCGGGAAAAAAAAGAAAGGATATTACGCTGGGCAACAATGGGGGGGCTGACGGAGTGGGCGATCCCCTAAGGGGGAAATCCACCTGTACACCGGCACTTTTGCGCTTCATGAAAGAGATATTTGAAATGGCGGGTTTTTCCGTTTCCCTCAATTCTCCCTATGCGGGGGGATTTATAGTCACCCATTATGGGTCCGCCCTGGCGGCCGGGGGCAAAATGGCCCTTCAAATTGAAATCAATCAGAACCTATACATGGAACCTGAGACGGAAGAGATTATTTCGGAGAAAGTGAGGGATGTCAGATCCGGAATTTTTGAGTGTTTCAAGAAGATCGGGGAAGGGATCTGAGAATCCGAGAAAATGCTTTGAGATTTTTCCTTTTCCTTACTCTTTTTTTTTGATATTCTCTAAAAAATGGTAACTTTTCAACGCATGAGGAGGGTCATTGTGTTCAATACATCGAAGTCCGTCAGAAAAGCACCCGTATTGTTTTGTATGGTCTTTGTCTTAGCCCTCTTTTCACCCATGGCGACATGGGCCATTGAAAAAACCCTGACCAATTCTCTGGGCATGGAATTTGTTCTGATCCCGCCCGGAACTTTTACCATGGGCAGCCCGACGGATGAACCCGGACGAAATCGGGATGAAGTGACGCATACGGCGAAAATTGGCCGGCCGTTTTATCTGCAGACCACCGAGGTGACGGTCAAACAGTGGCGGGATATCATGGGAAAACCCTTTTTTGGCGGCAAGAAAGGATCAGAGGACATGCCGGTGGTAAGGGTTTCCTGGCAGGACTGCATTAAATTCATAAAAAAGCTGAACGCCCGCAATAACGGCGTTTACCGACTTCCCACCGAAGCGGAATGGGAATACGCGTGCAGGGCCGGCAATACGACGGCCTACGGTATCGGGGATAGCATCGATTGCAACAATGCCATGTATGCCAACAATACCCTGAAAAGAGCGGACTGTGTGAATACCGTAAAATCAAAGGGATTGCCGGCGGATCAGCCGGCGCCTGTAAAAAGTTATGCCCCCAACGCCTTGGGACTCTATGACATGCAGGGAAATGTCTGGGAGTGGTGTGAGGACTGGTACCATCCCTACAAACCGGACGTTGCCGTCAAACCCCAATCCCAGGGCGAAGCGCCATCCATTGAAACGGGAACCGATAAAGTGCGAAGGGGGGGGAGCTGGTATGCTGCCGGCCGCCGCTGCCGATGCGCCAACCGAAACTACGGCCATTTTGCCAACCGGTATCAGACAACCGGATTCAGGCTGGTGCGGGAAGTTAAATAACCCTTTGGTTTTTCACCCAACAAAAAAGGGCTTGGACGTTTTGCCTAAGCCCTTGAAATCCTTATTGGTAGTCCCAACGGGAATCGAACCCGTGTCGCCGGCGTGAGAGGCCGTAACAGCAACTCGAGCAAGAGCAGGAAATCATTAACAATTCCATTCATTACAGAAACTTAAGTGATGAGGCTAAAAACCTAATCGTACCTGAAAGCACCTCAAAATACCTCCCTGGGGAAGCTGTCTACTTCCTATGTACTTCCTAAGAATTGGGATGGTGACCTTTCATTGAATCGGCTTGGCAATGGCTGAGTGCCTCAGTCTACCTCGTCGACCTACCATATTAAAGAACTCGCATGAGTTGGACTATCCGGTGCCAGAGCCCCCTGCTTTACGCCCAATTCATGGCTTCACCAACGCCATTTCTAAGACATAACCAGCAGTAGGAATTTTGCGGTTCTGACCTGGCCCAAAGGGCGATGATCTCCATGCTGCACTAAAAAATATCACCCCTAAATCTGAGACGTTCGGAATGAAATCCGGTGGTCTCTTTTTTTTGTCCATGTTTGTCCACTTTTATCCCTCTTTTATGTCCATATCTATCCTGTTTACAATAGGTTAGATCATGGAGTAAGCTTCGTCCTTAGGAAGTAAGATACACAAAACTAATAAAAGGAGAGCAAACATGAGGAATTTAGATTGATCAGGCAGGGATATAAATTACGGAAAGGCCCCTGCTGAAAAAAAAAGTCCGATCCGCGTCTGCAGTAAAGGCACGTCTGCAGATTTTTCTACAATTGATGCCACCAAAACTTATGGCGATGCGGAGCCTTAAAGCTCCGTCACACTGTCCGAGGGAGAATTTCTCGGACACAAAATGCTTAATATTTTGGAGGTTTCAATGTCTATATTTTCCACAACAGCGGCGAAGGCCGACTGGCTTTTCAAGTCGATAAAATATGCGATAAAACTTTCTGCAACCAGACGAGTGGTCATCCGAAATTCCACCATCGTCGGGGGTATTAAGAACGGGTGCGGTGATTTCCGCATATCTCTCGGCGAGGCAATCGGAAAAGGTTTGGATCTCGCGTTCATTTATGAAGCCGACAAGCTTCGGCAGCTGGATTCATTCCGGAACAGCAAAACAAATATTAATATTTTTGACCGTGAGGCCCACTTTGAAGTAACCGATAAGCAACGTAGCGTCATGTTATGGAAATGTTCCGCCACCAGCTCTGGCACACTCTTTCAAGACCCTTCAAAATTCAAGCCAATCGGGGTTCAGGTGACCGTCAAAGATCTCGAAACGGTCAAGAAGGAAAGCAGATCAACCCTTCCTTACGTCTACCTTAACGTGGTCGAGGATCAGCTGATATCCCTCAAAGTACCTGGAGCATCTCCCCATTATTTCGATCCTGATTCCTACGATGAAAAGGACGATGGTGATAATATGGCGCTTAAGTGCCTCTCTTTCCTTATGCTTCCAGGCAAGAAGGCAAATCTCAAAATTGCAGAGATGGGGGGAGGCTATTGGCTTTTGGCAGAAATTGAAATGGCTCTTGGGGCCTCACTGGAGATCCAGGAGCAGCTGATAAAGAAAAGGAGCAACTCATGAAAACAACACTTGGCACAATGTTAGAAAATCGCCTTCAGGAGGTGGTCGGTAACCTGAATCCGAAGCCGATTCTCATGGATGGAATCTGCACACTTCACCAGGGTGATGTTCAAATAATGGAGGGAAAAGGGGTAAACCCAACCCCGCTATCTCTTGGGTTAGCGGCAGCCCTTTCTGGAGAAGGGGATTTCCTCGGCATGAAAACAGCTGAAAAATCAAAAGTCCTCTATTTAAACGGGACGACAACCCTCTCTGATTTGAGAGTCCTATCACAAAAATTCTCAGAATCCCCACCGGAAATCAAATTCCTATGCGATGAGGATTTTTCCGGGGAAAATTGGGATGACGGCATGTTTAATGTCCTGAACCCGGTGTTCCAAACGCTTTTAACCGACTATTTGGCAGAGGAAAAGGACGTCAAGGCAGTATTTTTTGATCAGGTACCATCAACCCCCATGGAGCTAAAGGGAGAAAAAGCCATCCTTGGACTTCGGAGGCTGATCGTGGATATCAGGAAACTGGGTAAACTCCAGGCGTGGGTTTTTCCTGAAAGCAAGTCGATCCCACCCTTTCCTTCCGAATTGGCGACCGCGGCATGGACTGTCACTCCCAAAGGAAACCAGGAAGGTCAGGGGATGGAAATCAAAATGGCCGAAACGATGAACGCCTCTGCAAGAGGCAAAACCCATCACATAAGGATCATTGAGTCTGAAAACGGGCTGCTCAGGGTTGTCCTGAGAGACAGAGCTGATCTGATCACGGTTCTCAATCTGATAAGTAAGGGCATGAGCCAGACCCAGATTGGGGATTATCTAGGATACAACCAATCAACCGTAAGCCGCGAGTTCAAAGGACTCGGACTGGAGGATGATGGTTTGATTAGGAAAAATGGCACAGGGTATGTTGTGACCAATGCGGGCATGACCTACCTTGAAAACGCAACCAAATAGAACGGAAAGTTGCAATTCTCCCGGGGGTGATGTATGCCTCCGGGAGAATGCATAATGCGCGCATAATCGATTAAGCCATTGATATCATTGGAGATATTAGGCATTCATGCAAATATGCGCCCCAATTTTGGTGAGGAATAAATCATGGATTTCGTCAATGTAGTTAGTGCGATCCCCGACTTGGCAATATATAGGGATACAGCAATATTATCAAAAAGGCTCACGGAAAAGGTGCTCGTGTCACTCATCAAGGGGTATGCCCCTGAGTATTTTGGTTTTGATACCATGAAAAATATGGCTTTTGAGGTCAGGGCCATCAAGAAAGGGTACGCCAATGAATTATATTTAGATTCAGGTGGTTATAGCATCATAAATGGCAGTATCCACCCTAAAAACATCCCCATGGTTATTGAGTGCTACAATAAATTTCTTGAATTGGAGCATTCGCCTGTGGACCAATTCTTCAGCTTGGATATTCCATCAATAATAAAGGGGGAGTATGCCAGCTTTAACACCAAGAGCAACATCTTTGATTGCAACCGCATGTCTCTCATGGAATCCAGAGCATTGCTTGAAGATCCGGACATAAGGCGGAAATTTTGTTTTATTTGGCAATTTAAAACCCTTGAACATTACGAAATCTGGGCGAGGCTCTATGATGAGCTGGAGCTCGGAAAAACGATTATGAGGAGAGCCGTAGGGGGGCTGGTGGGGCTCAACGCTATGGCAAAAATAAGGTTTGCACCCTTCATTTGTATGGCATATCGCTGCCTCTGGGACCATCAGGAGGGAGATTTTCCGGAAGAGCCATTCTTCCTTCATTGCTTAGGTGTCAAATCCCCTGCGGACAGGCTCATTTTGACATTAATCGAGGAGCTTTTCAAAAGATATCTGGACGGAATTACTTATCCTGTAATCACTTATGACTCTGCCGCTCCAACCAGACAAATTGAATTCCAAACAAAAACCCACAAAACATATACCTTTGAGAATGGCTCCCTTACACACTATAAGAGCCTCTTTGATTTGCCCAAAGATCTTATCGAAAAGATATATCTCAAGGATTTTCTGGCGGAAACGATGTCCCAGGAAATCGAAAGTCTAAGAGCAGGAAAACGTATGGCTAATGTATGCATCTTACACCCCTTGGCAATTTATACGGAACTTTCGATCAACAACTACTTTGCCCATCTAATTCATTCACACGAAATGGTCGATATATTGATGCAAAGGACCTCGATCATCCAAGTCAAAAGCGATCTGAGACCGATCCTCAACGCCCTATCCCTTGAACAACCACAACTTTTCACAAAGAAATTCATCGAAGATTTCAATATGAATGTTGCAAAAGTGTTCAGATTTCACCAATGGTACAGAAACAAAAGGGATCGGGCCAGCCTGGAAGAACTGATGCGGGATTTCATTGGTGATATCAATTTCCCAGAAAAGCTGAAGTAATTACCCCCCCCTCCATCGTCTGTGAAAGAGAGTTCAGATGCCTCATATCCATAGGAAATCAGAACCCCCATTCATTTAACCAGATCAGCGGTGACCGTCCTCCTAAATATTATTAAGGTATAACTAAACGCGAACTTGAAGGGCTTTTCCAATTCTTCTTCATTGATAAAGAAATAATATATATAAAACAATTGGCCCTTCCGCACGTAGGGAGTTCTATCGTATTCCGCAGTTCTTGAATTGATACATCCTGCTCTTGAAAAACTCTTCAAGACAATTCTTCTATGTGGTAATGGTTTTGATTTGCTGATTGGTTTTGATTTGCTGATTGGGTTAGATTTCAAATGGTGTTGCAATGAAAGAAAAAGAAGCCAAATTGAAAGAATAGAAATGCTTTTGAATACCATTTTAAAGTATAAATTACATACAATCTTTTATGAACTGTTAATCGCAAACAAACATTAAAAAAAGATTATTAAAGACTACACATATAAATTTTGGCGCTTAATAATTTTTCAAGTATATGTTAGTTCTTACATGTCTTTTAACCATTAAATAAAGAGATGAATATAATTTTAGCGGCATGATCTCTTTGATGCGTAATTATTATAATCAGTTTATTGAATTACATTCCACGTTATTATTCACTTCGCCTTGAGCTATCAATATTTGGGTTTTTTTGAATAAAAATTCTACGTTGACATAGAAATAATAAGTATAAAAAGACACACTTAGTTCCATTCAAATCACGACTCACCACTGCGTTTGATTTTAATTGATATGTTGCAGTTCTTTAATTGATAGTTCCTGATTTTGAAAAAACTCTTCCAAGAGAAATTCCATATCGTGTAATGGTTATGCTTTACTGGGCGGATTAGATTTATAAGGGTGTTTACATGAAAGAAAAAGAAGACAATTTAAAAGAATTGAAATGATTTTTAATACTATTTTGATGTACTGCTTCTATCAAACATTCCGCGATATTCCAACCATCATTACTATCCAAAAAATGCATTATTAAAGACTACACGTATAGCTTTTGCCGCTTAAAGCAAATATCAATCTGTTTTATAAACGGTAAGAATATATGAAATATTAGGGATATTTTTGAATACGTTTTTAGCGGAAAGATCTGGTTAATTATCAATTGAGTTAGTCAATATATTTCGAAGTAATTTTCTTATAAAAGGAGGGGATTGATATGCACTGGTAGAATTACTGGAAGGATAATAGAACACTAAATATTAAAATAAATTCATAGGATATACAATTCCTACTGTACTAAAATCGATTAATGGTGGAGCATCATGCTTCGTTTTTTGAAACAAACAGAAGAGGATATTATAATGTTAAACAAAAAGTTTTTAATAAAAACTGTAACCCCTAATTTTGGGAATAACACCTTCATAAACAACGACATCATTTCATTTTTTGAAACAATATGGAAGAATAAAGGTGATCAAGAAGGTTATTTTGTATTATGGGAAAAAGAAACTAAAAACTCCTATTCTTTTCACATCAATGAGCTGCATTTGGCGGCACAAATGGCCGATAGTCTGAAGAGTCAGACGGACGTTTATTTTAGCGTCGGTCTACAAAAAAACAAACAGGATATGAAAGAGCGTGGAGTCGAAAAAAATGTGGTTTCTATCCCAGGGCTTTGGTTTGATTTCGACCTCTGGAACGAACAGCGCACGAATACGAGGACGAAAGAAGAATATCCGCCGGACATGGAAATGCTTCTCAGGGTTATTGATGACTATCTCCCAACTCCATCGGTCTTACTTGAGACCGGAGGAGGATTACACGCGTTTTGGCTCTTTGACACGCCGATTTTGATATCATCTGAAGCGGATCTGAAAGAGGCCAAAGCTCTGACGCAAAAATGGCATAACCGAATGGCTCACCTGGGAAATTCATTTGGTTGGCATTTTGATAATGTCAGTTCTATCGAACACTTGATGCGAATATCAGGAACTTTGAACCATAAATATGCGGTAACCGTAAGAACAATAGATCAGCCCGTCATATACTATTCGAAGAAAATAATGACCATGCATGCTGAAGGACTTTTGGAAACATATCCGCAGCAAGAGATTCAACCAGTTCGGGAGATCCAGGAAGAACCACTGAACCCTGAATTGACTAACCTTATCAACACATGCTCATTTTTGAAGCATTGTGAGCAAGACGCAGCAACTCTTCCTGAACCTGAGTGGCATATGATGACTTGCATTTTGGCCAATGAAAAAGATGGCGCAGAAGGTATTCATCATCTAAGTAAGGGATATCCCCAATATAGTTTTGTGGAAACAGAGAAAAAGATTCAGAATGCCAGGGATAAAAACCCCGGTCCGATCACCTGTGAACACCTAAAAACTTTATGGGATTGCGGCAAAGATTGCGAAGTAACCTCTCCTATTCATCTTCTGAAGCGGACAGACATCCATCAAGTTCCAATTATCAAAAACCCCTTTATGATCCAGAACAAGGATGATGAAGAGAATGAGCTTGATGCTGAAATGATTGAATCAACCATCGTTAAAGATAAGGTTCCGGATACCACCTTTCCTTGGACAGTGTTTCCTGAGACGGTAGCTGTATGCTTGAAAGACCTGGCGCAGGCGATCTCTGTGAATGAGGATATGACGGCGGTAATAGCCCTTGCGGTATTGTCAAGTGCAATAGGGAGTGCCGTACGATATATTGAAAGTAAGGAAGGCTACACAGTACCAATCAGCATTTGGCTTGGAATCATCGGAGAGACTGGGCATAAAAAAACCCCTGTGCTGGAAAAGATGCTTCGGCCAGTATATGAGTACCAGAAAAATCTTTTCACCCAGTTCAAGAGTCCAGCTAACTCGCCCCAGGCTACCCAGGGCCAAGTATCACAGAGTGGCAATTCACCCAGCAATCCGCTTAGAGCAGCAAGTATCTTTACGACGGACCCGACGTTGGAAGCACTGATGGTATTACTGTGCGAAAATGAGAAAGGGATACTGCTCTTCCAGGATGAGTTGACCGGGTTCCTTCAGGGCTTTAATAAATACCGAAGTGGAAAAGGTGGGGACAGAGAACAGTATCTCAGCTTATGGTCTTCCACCCCAATTAAGGTAGATAGAGTGAGCAAACAATTGTACTGCCATAGACCGTCGCTTTCACTTCTTGGAGGGCTTCAACCCCGTAAGGCTGCATCCGTATTTGGGGAGAAATCCTTCGATGACGGCTTTCTTCCGAGATTTCTATTTTACCAGATGCCAAATAAAAGATTTCCGCTTACGGATCATAAATGGGCACCTGTGAATGAAAAGTTG
>CAYPQJ010000028.1:0-30369 GCA_964412835.1 uncultured Desulfobacteraceae bacterium
AGCATGGGCGTCAAACCCGCAAAGGTGGTTAGGGACGTGAGGATAATAGCGCGAAAGCGAAGCCCGCCCGCGCGAATCACCGATTCCCGGGCATTGGCGCCTTTTTGTCGAAGCCTGTTGGCAGCATCGATCAACACCAGTGAATCATTGACCACCACACCAGACAAACCGACCATGCCCATAAGACTTAACAGGCTCAGATTGAGTCCCATGATTAGATGTCCCGCTATGGCCCCAACAACGCCAAAGGGGATGGCAGCCATGACAACGAGGGGTTGGCTGAAGGATTTAAAGGGGATGGCCAAAAGTGCGTAGATACAGAAAATGGCCACCGAAAATCCGCTCACCACATCGGCCAGGGATTCTTTCTGCTCCTTGCCTTCACCCTCCATGGAGTAGCGCAAACCTGCATATTTAAATTTCATATCCGGCAGAAGGCGGCTTTCCAGATCCATGCGCACCTCGTTGGCATTGGCCACGGATTCATCCACATCCGCGATCACCTTTATGACGCGAAGCCGCTGGGCTCGCTCAATGGAAGCATAACCCTGCTCCATTTTCACTTCCGCAACCTGCCGGAAAGGGACTTCCATCCCCTCGGGGGTACGAATACGCATCTCTTCCACATGACCCAGGGAATTCCGTTCCTCCTCCGGGTAACGGACCAGCACCTTGACCTCATCCTGGTCCCGCTGAAGCCTGAGCGCCTCGGCCCCATAAAAGGCGTGCCGCACCTGCTGCGCCAAATCGTTCAAGGTCAGGCCCAGGCTCCGCGCCGCGGGCTTCAGTTTGAGCTGCATCTCTCCCTTGCCGGGGAGAAAACTGTCGCTCACGTCAAAAACGCCCGGATACTTGCCCAGTTCCTGTTTCAAATCATCAGCCGCCGCCAGCAAACGCTCATGATCGTCCAGGGACAGATGAACCTCCACCGGGTTTCCGGCACTGAAAAGATCGCTTTGAAACGTAAGGGACTCGGCATCCGGGATGGTGCCCACTTTTTTACGCCACAATTTCACCAGGTCCACGGCACTCACATTTCGTTTTTCGCCTTCCAGCAGTTGAACGAACACCTGAGCCAGGTGGCTTCCCGATTGTCCCGCCCCCCGGTGGGGGCCCCGTCCTCCCGTATGCATGCCCACAAGGGAGATCATGTATTCCAGCAGGGGTTCGCCACCACCAGGCCGTTGTTTTTCCATTTCCGCAATGGTTTCCCGGGCCGTTTCTTCAAGGCGTTTCACAACCGTTTCCGTTCGGGACACGGATGTGCCCGCCGGCATGGTCAAAGAACAGGCAAGGGTATCCCCTTCCACTTTTGGGAAAAAGGTAAAACGTATCCACCCGCCCTTCCAGACACCTACCGACAGGAGAAGCACCGCAATGCCCACGGCCACGGTGGCATAACGCCACCGCACACAAAAGGTCACCGCTCCGGTATAGGGTCCTCGGATGAACCGCTTAAGGCCCCTTGACACCAGCTTTTCTTTTTTAGGCTTTGAAGAACGCCGGGTCTTGCGCTCACGGCTACGGTTGAGATGAGCCGGAAGGATCACCAGCGATTCCACCAATGAGCCCAAAAGTACCAGTATGACCACGATGGGGATGTTTCGCATGACCTTGCCCATGTTGCCCGTGCCCGACAAAAGGGGCCAGAATGCCGCCACGGTGGTCAAAACCGCAAAAACCACGGGTCTACCCACCTCCACTGTGCCGTCAATGGCACCCGATTCCGGATCCATCCCCTCTTCATATTTCCGGAAAACGTTTTCCCCCACAATAATGGCATCGTCCACCACAATACCCAGGACCATGATAAACCCGAACAGGCTAATCATATTGATGGACACATCAAAACGCGGCAGCATCCAAAGCCCCGCCAGAAAGGAGATAGGGATGCCAAGCGTCACCCAGAAAGCCAGTTTCAAATCCAGAAAAACCGCCAGCAAAATGCTGACCAGGATCAAACCAAAACCCATATTCTTTATGAGAAGCTCGATGCGGCTTTTGAGCATGACCGACCGGTCGTTGTAAATGTCGATATGGATACCCTGAGGAAGTGTCGGCCTGATCTTTTGCATAAATTTTTTGATGGTTTCCGCGACGGTCAAGGCGTTCTGGTCCGCCACACGAAATACTTCGATCAATGCGGTGGGTTTTCCCTGAAAACGGGCCGCCAGATCAACGTCTTCAAATCCGTCGCTTAAATCGGCAATCCGGCCCAGGGTGACATTGGTACCGTCGGGGTTGGTGATAATGGGCACGTCCCGATATTCATCGGCATAATACCGTCTCCCTTTGGTTCGGATCAGAATCTCTCCGCCGCTTGTTTTTATGCGGCCCGCCGGCAGATCCAGGCTCCCTTTTCGAACGGCATCCGCAACTTTTCCCAGGGTCAGCCCATACCTTCGAAGAGTTTCCTCGGAGATTTCGATATGCGTCTCACCGGTCTTGATCCCGGAGAGATCCGCCTGTGTAATGCCCGGAATGTTGATAATTTCGTCCTTGATGGTCTCAGCCAGATTCTTAATGGTGGCCTCGGAAGCATCCCCGTAAACCGCCAGGCTGATAACCCGGTTCCGACGGGTCACTTCCCGAACAATGGGACGTTCGGCTTCATTTGGAAAGGTGGTGATGCTGTCCACCTCACTTTTGACTTCATCCAGCAACTTCTTAAGGGGCCAGTCCTTCATGACCTCGATGGTGACGGTTCCCAGACCTTCCCGGGCCGTGGAATCGATCCGTTTGATGCCGGATAGACCCGCCACCCGTTCCTCGATGCGTCGAACGATGGCTTCTTCCACCTCGGATGGAGAGGCGCCGGGATACAACGTGGTCACCGTGATCATGTCCAGGGAAAACTCGGGGAAAACCTCCACCTTCATGGTAAGCCCCGTAACGGCACCGGCCAACAGGAGAAACAGCATGATCAGATTGGCGGCGACGTGGTTTTTCGCAAACCAGGCGATCATCCCTTTCATCCCTGTGTTTCCTCCATTTGCGGCACAGACCGAATGGTCATACCGTCGACAACCGTTTTGAGGGGGCTTACCACCACCCGGTCCCCCGTTTTAAGGCCCTTTTCAATCTGTACCTGTTCGCCGTCAATCCTGGCCACCCGGACCTTTCGGTAATGGAGCCGATCATCAGAGTCCACCACCCAAACCGTATCTCCCTGATGCAAGGCACTGCGTGGAATCACCGCCAGGTCAGGTATTTGACGTCCATGGATCTCGACCCTGACAAAAAGCCCCACCGCCAGGGGAGGCTTGTCGGCATAAGGTTTGTCCACCCTGACCACCACACGAACCATTCGGGTCCGGTCATCCATCTTTCCCTCGGCCCGTACCACGCGGCCTTCCCAGGTACATGACCGCCCGGCCAGCCGCGCCTGAATGGTTGCAGGCGCACCAGGGCCGTCGCCCGGCGTAAAACCGGGAACGTGAAACCAGAAAAGGCTCTCGTCTTCGAGCGGAACCACAATTTCCGCCACATCGGTGGAAAAAAGAGTGGCCAGTTCTTCGCCGACCCTCACATACTGGCCCAAGCCCACATCTTCCATTTCCACCCGACCATTAAAGGGCGCTTTGATATCCGTTCTTTCAAGGGCCAGGAGAGCCTTTCGTAAGTCAGCTTTATCAGCGGCCAGCTTGGCCTTTGCCGCCGCCAACTGGGGCTGTTTAAGCACAAGTGCCGGTGGCTCCTTTCCCGTTGCCCCATCATCCACATAAAGCTGTTGCCATTCTTCCTTTGCCGCCGCGGTCTCTTCCTCTGCCATACGAAGCAGGCTCTGGGCGCTTTTGATTTTGGATTCCTGAAGGGTCACCGCCAGCCGATAATCTTCGGGCTCGATGCGCAACAGGGTCTCCCCTTTCTTGAAAGCGCCGCCGTTAATCATGGACGGAGAGAGAAAAACCACTTTACCGCTCACCTGGGGTGCCAGATCGATCTGATCAAGGGGCCTGACCGTGCCCTCCCCATGAATCACCATAGCTTTTGCAGCGGTTTGAACCACCATGGTTCGCGCCATGGGCAACGGCGTCACCACTTTCCGCTTTTTCATCTGCGGTTTACTTTCGGTAAGCTTTATCATCCCAAAAGCGCCCAGTGCAACCAGGACAATGGTAAAAATGGTCTGAATGATTCTTTTCTTTGTCTTACTCATGATGTATCGCCTGTCTCTTTCGATAAACGGTTCAACTTCTTATCCCTTACATCGTATTCCCCATGCCCATCACCAGATGGTATAAGACGCCATCCCTTCCGTTTCCTCCCCTTTGACCGGAGGCAACATGGCCCAGCCGCCGCCCAGGGCCCGATGCAGGGTCACGCGGTTTGCCAGGATGGTCAACTCCACCCGCAGCAATTGATCCTCCGCCTGGAACCGCGTCTGTTGGGCATTCAGTACGGTTAAGTAATCCACCAGGCCTCGCATATAACGGGTTTCCGCCACCCGTTGGGTGGCCCGGGCTTCCACCACAAAACTCAAAACATCCCCACGACGCTCAATCTGTTTTTTTCGGGTCAGCAGGGCATTTTCCACCTCTCTGAAAGCGTCCAGAACTTTTTTTCGGTATCCTGCAACCCCCTGGGCGTATCGTGCTTCAGCGGCCCGTTGATTGGCCTTTAATCGACCGGCATCGAATAGCGGCTGCGCCAACGCCGCAGCCAGACTCCAGGCGGCCCCGGGCGTAAAAAGGTTGAACAATTCTTCGCTGGAATAGCCGTAACTGCCTGTCAGGCTGATGCTGGGAAAACGGCTGGCCTTGGCCACCCCGACCTGCGCATTCAAAGACTTCAACTGGGCTTCGGCAGCCCGGATATCCGGTCTACGCAACAGAAGCTCACTGGGCAGACCGGGTGGTACGGGCCTGAGCTTCTTATAATAATCTTCCGGCTGTGGATAAGGTTTGCGGGTTTTGGGATATTCCCCCATAATCACCGCAAGGGCCTGCTGTGCACTACCCAGTTCCTGCCTGAGCTGCGGCAGGTTGCCCTTTGCCTGGTTCAGGGTCCTTCTGGCCTGCCTGAGATCCAGGATGCTGGTCAATCCTCTTTTATAACGACGTTCCACAAATGTGACGCTTTCCTGGTAATTGTTCAGACTCTGAAGGGTGATCTGGATCCGTCTTTCAAGGGATTGCATCTGTAAAAAAAGGCTGATGGCTTCCGCCACCAGACTCTGGGACAGGGTCAAACGATTTTCTTCTTCCTGCAGCAATTGCGCCCGTGAGGATTCCTCGGCCCGCGCATATTTCCCCCACAGATCCATTTCATAGGATGCCGGCAGGGAAAAACCATACCGGCTGACGGTTCCGCCGATGGGGACTCCCGGGCCGAACGTCGATTCCGGTTCATGTTGCCGTTGCGCGCCGGCCTGTAAACCCAAGCTTGGAAAACGGTCCGCCCGGGTCTGGATCACCTGGTATTGCAATTCGAGAATGCGTGCCGCAGCCTGCTGAAGATTCGGATTGTTCTTCAGCACCTTTTCCACCAGCCCATTGATTTCCGGGTCACCGAACACCTCCCACCACCGGTCTTCCGGCACAACGACGGTCGCTTTTCCGGGCCGATACTGAAACTTCTCCGGCTGGGCCAGTTGAAGATCGGGTTTCTTGAAATCCGGACCCATTTTCATGCACCCGGCCGTCCATAAACAGAAAACCGCCAATAACCCGCAAAACGCCCCGGATGGCCTCATGGAACGTCTCCTTCCCCGGTGCCGCTCAAACCGCTGAGACTGAATTGAACCACATGTTTAACCAGTTCATCCGTGAACCGATCGTCATATTTCATGCCCGTAATCCGCATCACCGAATTTCTGGCAAAATTGAAATGGGTGACCATGCTGATAATGCTCTGAATATGGAGCAACAAGGCCACCCGACCCATTTCCCGGGCCATGAAAGGACGGATCAGTTCTACCAGTTTTTGCTGAAATGGCCCGATCACCTCTCCAATAACCATTTCAAAAGCCTCCGTGGGCCTTGCCATTTCCCGAATCAGCAATTGGGCGTGGCGCAGCCGTTCTTCGTCTGAAAGCGGTCCTTTGATAAACGCTTCTGCAACCGCCTGAACAATGCCTTGCAGCGTCACTTCCTTTTGGGCTTCGAGCACTCTCTCGAAACGGGCCAAAACCCGCATGGCCCTGGGTTTCCAGAGGCATCTGAAAACCTCCATATAAAGGTTTTGCTTATTTCCAAAGTGATAATTCACAGCGGCCAGATTACAACGGGCCGCCTGAGTTATTTCTCGAACGGTCACCGCATAAAAGCCTCGCTCCGCAAATAGGGCTTCAGCTTCGCACAAAATCCGCTCTTTTGAAATATTGACCTTTGGGGTCCCAGCCATACCGTCCAAACCTCCATTCAATACGAACGTATGTATTAAACAAATGTTTTAATGTCAAGGGTTTTTTTCATCTCCGAAATGGGGTTAGGATTTTATAATATGAAGGTTGAGAAGAGGATGCGGTTCAGAAGATGGCACCGGCGGACATAAACCCTTGGATTTCGGATTCCGTATACCCATTTTCCGAAAGAACAATTTTCGTATGTTCACCCAGTCCGGGTGACGAGGTTCGCGTTCCGGCTGTGCACGCGCTGAAGTGAATCGGATATCCGGGAATCTGAATTGTCCCCAGTGACGGATGCTCAAAGTCCATCACATAACCATTGGCCCGGGCCTGGGGATCATTTTTGACCTCGCCGGCGTGCTGGATTGAGCAAAACATGAGGCCCCGGGCGAGGAATATATCCATCCACTCATCCCGGGCCTTGGAGATAAAAATTTGGTCAAAGTGCTCCATCAGTGCGGCACTGTTGGCAGCCCTTGCCTCAAGGGTCGCATAACGGGGGTCGGAAATCAGTCTAGACTGCCCGGTGGCCTCACAAAAAGTAGCCCAATATTTTTCTTCCGGATGATGGGCACCGATAATCCATTCCCCGTCCCCGCAACGGAAAAAATTTCGTAAAGGGGAATGATTTTTTCGGTCCACATGTATGACAGGTTCCACGGAGAGAATATTTCCGATCATAAGGGTCGGGTGCATGAGCCATTGCGCCGTTCCAAAAAGCGAAACGTGAACTTCCTGCCCCATCCCTTTTCGCTCACGTACAAACAACGCCGTAATAATGGCGTGGCTCAAAGCAATGGAAGTGGCCTGATCCAGAATACCGATATGCATCAGGAGCGGCTCATCGGTCCCGGAGACAAACATCATACCCGAACGGGCCAATCCCAAAGGATCAAAAGCGCCCAGATCGCTCATGGGGCCATTCGGGCCATATCCGGACACATTGGCATGAATCAGTGAGGGGTTCACCGAAGACAAAGATGCATAATCGATTTTCAGTTTTGCTTTGGTGCTCTTCCTGATATTGGTCAGAAAAACATCGGCGTTTCGGATCAGCCGATTGAAGACATCCCGACCCATGGGGTTCTGAATATCCACGCCTATTCCCTTTTTATTGCGATTGGACGACTGAAACATGGCGCTCTCGCCATTTGGAAGTGCGAGGTCCAGCTGTCCCAGCCTCGTCCAGTACCGTTCAGGGTCTCCGTCCTTAGGCTCAATTTTGATCACTTCAGCGCCAAGATCCCCCAGAATCGCCCCGGCCCCCGGCCCGGCATGAAAAAGGCCGTATTCCACTACTTGTATCCCCTCCAAGGGACGAGGCAACTTAATTTCCTGATTTTCTTCTTCGGTCATCTATTTAGAATCTCCAAAATTTTCAAAAAAAGCTTCGCTATGTCAGTCCAAAACCGATTCGATACACCCAATTTAAGAAAAACATGGCACCAACAACCCACCAGGTACAAACCGATTTACAGAGCTGGTATAATCCGGATTTCATTCTGATCCCCAACAGAAGTGCGGTGGAATGCCAGGCAAAAAAGATGACCATCAAACCATATATCCCCAGTGAGAGGGGACAATTGCGCACCGCAAAATACCACTCACCCGCTGAAATGGACCAGAGAGACCGAGTAAACCCACAAAACGGGCACGGAAACCCGGTCACATACCGGAAGGTGCATTTCATGAGAGGAAGGTCATGGTAGAAAACCCAGGTGGGTAAAAACAATCCCAACCCGGCCAACAAGGCGATGGGCAGATGTGCCACCACCACATCCCAGTAGGAATCGGGCCTGGTCCATTCCGGAAACAGGGATTTTTCTTTCATTGGGCTGAAACGCCCGGCCCTGATATCCATTTCAGCTCATCAGGAATCCAGAGGTTCAATTGCCTGGTTGTCAAAAATTTCCCGGTATGCCACGGTGAGGATACAAACCTGTATGGGCAATGTAAAAACAACGCCGATACCGCAAGCGACCGCCCCGATGCTCCCAATCAGGTTGGATACAACGGAAAAACCCAAAAAAGGCCAGAAGTTGCGCTTCACCATGTTGAAGCTCTCAACAGAAGCCGGCCAGAACTCCATTTTTCTGTCTACAATTAAAAAAAGGCCGAACATCAACAGCGCATGGGCCACGAAAACAACAAACAGGGAAGCCAGTTGACCGATGCAGGGAACGAGGCCCAGGATAAGGCTTACCACAAAGACAGCAACCCCCCAAACAATGAAAAAAAGGAAACTGTTCAGAAAAAAATCAAAACCCTTCAGAAGGGTCCCAGCCTCGGGTTTCGGTTCCTTTCGGTCATGCAACTGAAAGACGATGAGAAGAACACCTGCGGCCATGGGCCCGGCAAGGACCCCTACCGTAATGGCGCTGACAATTACGGCAATCAGGGAGACCAGCACAAGGATACCGAAATTTTCCTTGTACAGGTTGAACCCCTTCTCAATCCACTCACCAAACTTGACGTCAACCTTATCCATTTGTATCCCCCTTTCAAAAACTTATCAATTAGGACGGTGAATGCTCACTCAAAAGGGCACTTCACGGATTTTAGTCGGAAAAAACAAGGAGTTTTCCCCCAGGGTGCAAAACTGTTTTTGTGGTAATTTTGTTTAATTTACACAACTGATCAACGGTCATATCGTGTTTCTGCGCAATACGAAACAGACTGTCACCCTTCGCCACAACATAGGTTTTGCTTTTACCTTTCTTCCGGGTCGCCGTCACCTTGGTCCGGCTTCCGGCTTTCTTCTTTGAAACCGGCGCAAGACGTGCGGTAATCGCCCGCTCCCAGGCTTCCATGGATTGTTGGACTTTTTGGAACTCCACTTCCAGAAGCCCTACCCTTTTCGAAGATTTTTCAATGTTTGCAAGCCTGTCCTCGATCTTTTCAAGCCTTGATTTGATGGAACTGACATCCTTGGATACTGTTTCATCTGAACATCCGGAAAGTCCACCCATAAAAAAAACGACCAACAGGATACTGTAAAACATGCCGAGGCATTTCTTCATATACGATTCCTTTCCATGCGGATTTATTTTTGTGAAAGATTAACCATTTTCCATGCTTCAGGTCAATCCATTTTTTTGTAGGGGCACGATGCATCGTGCTCCTAACTTGAATTTCTCAATAAAGGGTGTTACAAAAAGAAAACAAAAAAAAGGAACCATCATGTGGCATGCACTCATATTATCATTTAAATTCGCGGAATTCAAAAACGTTCAATACCACTGCCGTAGCAGCCAATTGGTGATGGGGACCATTTTGCTCGTTTTCCTGTTATCATCAACCGTCTACAATGCTCATTGCGGTACGGAGCAACGCATCCCCCTTCCCCCGCAGCCCATTGTTTCAAAACAACTCCAGGATGTACTGGATAAAATCGTGGCCCGAAACCTAAAAAAACAAACCGGCCTCGCATCCGATCAGGTGCACCTGGCGCTCATTGATCCGGCAAATCCTGATAAACCCCGCCTGGCGCAATACAATGGCCGTGAACCCGTTTATCCCTCAAGCGTCATCAAAATGATATATATGGGCTATGTCTATCACCTGGCCAGGGAAGGAACACTCAAAATCACACCCCGGGTTCACAGGAAACTCTATCAGATGATACACCCTTCCAGCAACACGGCCACGGCCTGGATTGTTGATTTATGGAGCGGAACATCAGGGGGCAAACTCAGATCACCCGAAGCCTACAGGGAATTTGCCTATAAACGGAATGGGTGTAATCGCTGGTTGCGATCCCTGGGAATTGATCACATCAACGCCTGCCAGAAGACATGGGGCTCACCCATACCGCCAGGTGAAAAACAGTTTTTGAGAAACGGAAAACCTTCGGGTCCCTGGGTCAATCGGAATTCCATGACAGCGGTGGCCGCCGCCAGGTTTCTGCAGATCCTGGCCGCTGACGCCCTGGTGGATCCTGACAGCTGTAATGCCATGTGTGGACTGATGGTTCGAAACGTCAGAAATCAGTCCTATCAGCGAATGAGGGTCGCGGGTGGGGCACCGAAGGGGGCCGAGGTCTTTTCTAAAACCGGTACCACCTCCGACACGTTTCACGACGCCGGCATTGTGGTACTGCCAAATGGTCGGAAATTCATTCTGACGGTTTTCATTTCAGGGAGACACAGAGGCGCCTTTATTCGGAATGTAAGTCGGGATGTGTCCAACTATTTCATGAGACACTAGATATGAGGTACTACTGAAGGGTATACCCATCCTCATTAAAAACCGACAGGCAGGCATCCACCACCCTTTCATCATAGTGTCTTCCGCGGCCGGCCATGATTTCTTCCAGGGCTTTTTCAATCCCCAAAGCGGGACGATAGGGCCTGTGGGAGGACATGCTCTCCACCACATCCGCAACCGCCACGATTCTGGCCTCCAGCAAAATTTCATCGCCTTTAAGCCCATTTGGATAGCCTGAACCATCCATACGTTCGTGATGCTGAAGTACGATCTCGGCCACGGGCCATGGGAAATCAATGGTTTTCAATATCTCATAGCCCACCTGCGGATGCGACTTCACCAGTTCAAATTCGTTTTCCCTGATTTTACCCGGTTTATTCAGGATTTCCGAAGGCACATAGATCTTCCCGAGATCATGGATTGAACTCGCCATACGGACACCATCCACCTGATCCCGGGGAAGGCCCATTTTCTGCGCGATGGCCCTCGACAAATCGGCAACCCGGCGCTGGTGCCCCGCCGTATAAGGATCCCTGGCTTCCGCCGTCAAGGCCAGGGCCTGTATGGTTGCCTCCAGAGATGAACGGAGTTGGGCCAGGGTTTTCTTGAGCTCCTCCTCGTTGTTCCTCAATTGTTGCGTTCTATTCCGAACTCTTTTTTCCAGGTCCTGGTTCAACTCGAGTAGTTCCCGGTTCTGTTCCTCCGTCAACCGTGTCAACTCACGGTGCTCATTGACAAGGCGGTACTGATCGACGGCATCCTTCACAATCTGTCTCAACTCGCGAATTTCCCATGGCTTGCTGACAAAGCGAAAAACGCTGCCTTCATTAATGGCCTTGATGACCGTCTCCGTCTCCGCATACCCGGTCATCAGAATGCGCACAGTATCCGGCCATCTCTCACGCACCTGGGCAAGAAATGCAGTGCCATCCATTTCCGGCATCATCTGGTCCGACACCACCACGGAAAACGGCTGGAGCTCCATGGCCATGATCGCTCTTGAAGGCGTATCAAATGTAAAAACCTCATAGGGCTCCTTCTCAAAAATCCGAAACAAGGTTCCCAGAACAATTTCCTCGTCATCTACAAAAGCAACCCGCTCGACCACGTTTTTTTTCTCTGACATCAGCTTTCCCGCCACAATTTCAATTGAACCTCGAAGTACGCTTATTGAGCAAGAACATAATGAGTTTCAATATAAGAAAAGTTAAGATTGTCCGTCAAGTTAACTTTGAAACCCTTCGAGACGCCATTTCCAGCACCCTGGACATCTATCTTTCGAGCCTCAGGAACAAGATGAACGAGGTGATAAAGGTACTGCTCTTTGCGGGAGCGGGCGCAGGATCTTAAGAAACGAGAAAAAAGGCCCGCCAGGCATTGATTTTCGCTGCCGCATCGGGCGTAACCGGCGCCGTTCGTAACGAGACCGGTTTCAGACAAACATTCAGGAAACCCTCCAGGCCGCCGGTCAGGAAAGAGACGTTCTTGAATCCCTGTCGAAACAGGTCATCGCGCGCTTGGGCCCCACGGTCCGTGCCGTTTGAATAGAGCATGACGAGTCCCTTGTTCTTATGGGGTAAAAGAACCTGCGCCAAATCCTCCACCTGCAGGTTGACAGCGGATCGGATATGGAATTGTTCAAATTCTTCCGGCGTGCGGATGTCAACCAGCTTAAGGAACGGGGCGCCTGAAAGCATGCGGTCCGCCAGGTCCCGAGGACCCATGTGATCCGGGACCGCCTGCACCGCTTGAAGCGACATTGTCTCCTTGACGGGCATGGCTGAACGCGGCGCGGGTCTTTCTTCGTATCCCTCTAACGCGAACAGTCCGGAGGCGGCCACGATCAGCACCGCACTGAATACGGCTAAAAACGGCGTACCCCACAGATTTCCCCGACCCTGCCGCTTCTTTTCCAGATATTCCGATCCCCAGAAACACAACACGGCAATCACCGTAAAGGAAAAGGCGAAACGGGCTTCCGAGACACCAAAGGTTTCGTAGGCGAAAACAACCCCTCGGTCACCGTCAAAGACGGGTGCCAGGATAGGATGCAGCTCGTTGTACAGCATGCTGCCACCCACGGCCCCCAGGAGAAAGACCAGGGCGTCGATCTTGCCGGAAGCCAGCCCCACAGCACCCGTGCCGGGGCACCAGCCGCTCATGACAAAACCCGCCCCGAAAATCAGGCCGCCTACAATCTGAGCCCCGTAAACGGTATGGAGAAAATAGACATTATCAAGGGTTACCCAGCCAAAGGCCCGGGCATAGCAAATGCCGAGCATGGCGAAAACCACTGCCGTAAACATCACCTTCAGCACGGTCATGTCCCTGAAGTAGAAGATGCCGGCCAGACGCCGGGAACTGCCGAATCCCGCCTTTTCGAGCGCCACGCCGAAAGCGATGCCGATCAGCAGGCTCGCCAGAAAAGCGGCGGGTGAATTGAGTGTTCCGGCTTTAAAAAAGGTCTCAATCATCCCACTGCCCCCTTACGAACCAGGCGGTCAGGTACCCGCCTCCAAACATGCAGATGAGAAAGATCAGACTTCCCGTCAACAGCAGGGCGCTTCCGGACAGGGCCTGCCCTGACGTACATCCGTTTGCGAGACGGGCCGCAAATCCGGCCATGATTCCGCCCGACAGGGCCAACAGCAGCCGCTTTTGCCTGGCGCATTTGGCCCCGCGTTCAATTTTGACGGCAAAGCGTCTGCCCAGAAATGCCGAAACCAGGCCACCCAGAAACACCCCCGCCACCATGAACACCAGGTAGTATTTCAGGGGTTGATCGCCCCATCGCCCGAAGTAGTCACCGGCCAGGGTTCTCGCCGGGGCCAGCTGAAGTTCCAGATGGGCGCCCAGACGGGCAATGGCCCCTGAGGCACCCAACCCGGTGCCGAGAATCAGATAGGCCGCCAGAAGGGTTGCCCCCAAAAGGAGCCCGGCAACGTAAGGGTTCAGGAGCGCCTTCGAGGTCTTCGCTTGAGGTGTAGCGTTTTCTTCCATAATCAGCACCCCGCACTTTTCTGTCTGGGGGGATCGACTTTTTTGGGTACAGGTTGAACCGGCACCGGTACGAGCGGAACCGTTGCGGGTGCGGCGGCAGCCTTGGGAGTACTGAGCACCGCTTTGGGAAGCGTGCCCTTGCCCACCACCTCCATGTGCCAGTATGCATTGAGCCCACCATAAAGCACCTTGATGGGCCGTTCGGTTTTCTGCGCCAGAATGCCGCCTGCCGCCATGGCCAGGGAGCCGTCACGGTCCACGATCACAAGCGGCCCCGCTCCGGTGAGATAAACAGGATTGCTGATCAGGTCGGCCAGATCCACATTTCGGGCACCCGGCAGGTTGTAGTCCTGAAAATGCCCGGCAGGCCGGATATCCACCAGATCAAAAGTACCGGGAAGGTCCATGAGCATACGCTTGAGCTGGGCCGGTTCGATCATGTCCGGCAGTTTAATGACCCGTTTGGGTGGCGCCGAAGCCGCCTCCCCCGATGCAGCCGACTGAATCACGGGGAGACCTGCCTGAATCCAGGCCTCTCCGCCGCCCTCCATGCCGGCCACCTTTTTAAAGCCTTTTCGCTCCAGAAGACCGATCCCCATGCTGCTGCGGTAGGCGGAGTTGCATACCGTAACCACGGGGATGCCCGGGTCAAGTTTAAAAGCCATTTCGCTCAGATGACTGAGCGGCAGGTTCAACACGTTTCCGATGCGAAGCCCCATCCATTCATTGGGCAATCGAACATCCACGATCACCGGGGCCGTACCGTCCTGCACGCGCTTGTGGAGTTCCCGGGGAGAAATGGACTCATTTTTATTCACGGATTGTTTTGCCGTCGACCAGTCTTCAAAAGATAAGGCACCGGTCACCTCATAGCCGACCCTGTGAAGGCGATTGCGTGCTTCTTTCACTTCCTCCGGACTTCCGCACAAAATGAGATTGCTGCCCCAGGGAACCATGATCCCCACCCAGGTCTCCAGGCGACCGCGCAGTCCGATGTTGACCGCGTTGGGAATATGTCCGGCGGCAAAACTTTCCGCATCGCGCAAATCCACCACGTAAAAACGGGTGGTGTCCGAAAGGGATGGATCAAGGGGCGGCTTTTCAGGCGCGGGGGCATTCCAGTTCACGGGAGGGGGACCCTCACGGTTCATTTTGGCATTGTGCTTGAAATATTGCGGGGCTTCGGGCAACCCTTCCAGCACCGCGGTGATAAAATCATTGCGGCTCTTATGCTGAAGGTAGGGGTTGGTGGCCCGTTCAATACCGATGGTGGAGGAGGGTTCATCCCGCAGATGTGCGCCGCAAAGGGATCCGGCACCGTGGCCGGGCAGCACCACAACACTGTCATCGAGTTTGGAAAGCTTTTGGGTCCAGGAGTCATAACCCATGCCCGCAAGGGTTGCTGCGGCCATGGCGCCCCCCATCAAATCCGGTCGTCCGATGGAGCCCACAAAAAGAGTGTCACCGGTAAGAATGGCTCTGGGCGTTTTTTTGTCATCCTTGCCGTACACCAGAAGGCTTGTACCGTCCGGGGTGTGACCGGGGGTATCCAGGAACTTAAGAGTGGCCTCGCCCCAGGGGATGGTCTCTCCGTCTGAAAGCCCATGGATCTTGTAAAGGGCCCCGCTCTCTTTGCTCTGATAGATGGGGCACCCAAGGGCCTTTGAAAGCTCAATGTGCCCCGCCACAAAGTCCGCGTTGGAGTGCGTCAAGAAAATCCCTTTGATGGTCCATCCTTCTTTTTTGGCCAGTTCCAGATAGGCCCCGATATCTCGGGCCGGATCCACCACCAACACATCCTTTCCGCTGACGACCATATAGGAATACTGGCTCAGGACCGCAAGGTTAAACTGAACAATCTTGACCCCCGGAAAATCGTAGGTTTTCACCACCACCGGAATGGCCGCCGTATCCGCGTGAGACGCGGATTCCGTATCTTTGATGGCGCCGCCCCATACCTGTCCTTGAAAAAATAATCCCGCAAAACCTGCCAGCAGAATCCATCTGAATACCCTCAAAGCAGTTGCTTTCTTCATAGGTGTTTCTCCCTCCTGAATTTTTTCCCGACCGGACCCGGGGCGCCTTCATCAATGAGTACCATTTTTTATGAGTTTGTCAAGATTGGAATGCTTTTATGAAAGGTAATAAATGGAAACCGGTATTATTTTTCAGGAATCAAAATTGAGGACAGGATTAACCGCCAAAATCCGGATGAATAAATTCCAGAACGTCTCCAGTCTCAGGGAGAGTGGTATCATAATCCTGGGGATAAACGAACCGTCCGTTCTGCTCTACCATCATGGCAGACTCCATTTCGTCATATTCCAGAATCAATTGGGTAATGGAGGATCCTTGGGTGACCTTTTCTTTAAAACCATTAAGGGTCACTTCGATTTTTTCGGCGTCTTCATTCATGAGAAAATTCTCCTTATCATAAATCGGCGCCGCACACACGGCATCGGGAATTCCTTCCCATTTCAATCATCTTAAAATTCATGGTAGCACCATCCACATATAACATTCGGCCCGTGAGCAAACCACTGTTAACTCCCACCAGAAAGTTAATGGCCGCCAGGGCCTGAAGGGACCCAATGATTCCCGGCAAGGGACCCAAAACCCCCGGAGGGCCCTTATCGGGGGTCCCATGGGGGAAAAGACATTCAAAACAAGGGGTCACACCTGGAATAAATGTGGTGGCCATGCCCGTCAATCCATCCACACCGCCGAAGACAAAGGGAATCTTTTTCCTGAGGGACACACGATTTAAAATCTTTCGTGTCTTCAAATTATCCGTTCCATCCACAATCAGATGGGCATCTCCAACCAACAGATCTCCGTTATCCTCGCTGATCGTCTCACGGAGCGCCTCAACCCGGCAATGGGGATTCAAACTTTGAAGTTTTCTTTTTGCAGATTCTGCTTTAAATTCACCAATATCACCTGTAAAGTGCAACAACTGCCGGTTCAAGTTCCCCAACTCCACCCGGTCCTTATCCACCGCCCGAAGCTGACCTATTCCCGCCGCAGCAAGATAATATGCTGAAATAGACCCCAAGCCCCCCAGGCCCGCTACAAAGATCCGTGATCCTTGAAGCCTCTTCTGACCTTCCTCGCCGATCTGGGGAAGGATCACCTGCCGATGGTACCGAAGGGCTTCTTCGGGGGATAAATGGGTTGACATTTTTGAACCTGTGTTTTTGGGTGCAGCTGACAGGGTGCAGAAAAATCCATTTCAAATCTCATCCTGTCCCCTGATCACTGCCCCCTGCACCCTTTTGATTTTTTTCTATTTTTCCCTTTCTTCCTTCTCCTGAATGGCCTTGAAAACCCGTTCGGGCGTCAGGGGCAACTCCTGAATCCGTACGCCGGTGGCATCGTATAATGCATTCAGGATAGCGGGGATGGTGGGCATGATGGCCCCTTCCCCCACCTCTTTGGCCCCGAAAGGACCGTTGGGCTCATTGCTTTCCACAATGATGGTATCCACATTGGGCATATCCAGGGCGGTTGCAATCTTATACTCACCCAGGTTCGCATTCAGGATTTTACCCTTATCGTCAAATTTCACTTCCTCATACATGGCCTCGCCCACGCCCATGGAGAGGGATCCCTGCATCTGTGCTTCCACGGAAGTCCGGTTGATGGCGAAACCGCAGTCATGGGCATCGGTCATCCGATCGATGGTAATCTTGCCCGTACCCTTATCCACGGTGACTTCCACCACCTGGGCGGACGGACCATAGGCCGGAGACGTACCCACGGCGGCGCCTTTGAATTTACCGCCCAGATCGCCCGGCTTATAACTGCCGGTGCCTACCATGGACCCCCGGGCCAGAAAGGCCATCCGGGCAGCCTCTTTAAAAGTGAGCGGTTCATCCGAATCCGGGTTGTCGAAAAAGCCCCGATGTTCCTTGGCATAAATGGTTCGAATGGACGTAAAATCAGGTACTTCTCCCTTAAATACAACGAATCCGTTCTTAATGTCCATCTGGTCCACCGGCACTTTCAGCTTTTCACCTAAAACATCCAGTACCTGGCCTTTCAGGTCTTCCGCGGCATTCTTAGTGGCATGCCCCGTCATGAGGGTCTGGCGGCTGGAATAGGCTCCCAGATCAACGCTGAAGTCCGTGTCGCCGGAAGAGACTTTAATGCAATCCAACGGCACGCCCAGAGCCTCGGCGGCAATCATGGCCATGGCCGTATCGGAGCCCTGTCCGATTTCCGCGCTTCCGGTGAGCACATGGGCCGTGCCCCCGTCCTCGTTCAGCTTAATGACCACCGTAGAATGGGCCGTTTCCGAACGGTAAATGGGATACCCGGCACCCGACACGAAAAACCCCGTGGCAATACCGATCCCTTTACCTTCGGGCATTTTCCCCTTTTTCTCACTCCAGTTAGACTCTTCCTTCACCGCCTCAATACAGTCTTTCATACCGAAACTGCTGGTATTGAAGTCGTTGCAAGTGATATCCCCCGCTTCCATGGAATTTTTCATTCTGATCTCAACGGGATCCATACCCAATTCTTCGGCGATAAAATCAATCTGCTGTTCCCAGGCAGCCCGGGCCGCCACACCACCATGGCCTCGTTGAGCGCCGCAGGCAGGTCGATTGGTGTACAACCGATAACCGTCATACTTCATATTGGGCAGTCGGTAAGGGGCACCCAGGAGGGAGCCCGCATAATAAACGGTGGCAATGCCGAAACTGGCGTACGCCCCCCCTTCCAGATAACATTCGTTGGTCAGGGCCATGAGAGTACCGTCTTTCTTAACGCCGGTGGTCAGGGTGTGCTTGAACTGATGTCTGGCCCTGGAAAACAGGAAGACCTGTTCCCGCGTAAAATTCATTTTTACCGGTTTACCGGTCTTCATGGAAAGCAGACATGATGCCAATTCAATGGAATTGGTCGCGGCCTTGGGTCCGAAACCGCCACCCACATATGGCTTCACTACCCGAACCTTGCCCACTGGAAGGCTCAGTACCATGGCGATGATGCGCATGACATAATGGGGTGACTGGGTGGATGTGTGTAGTGTCAAATATCCATTTCGGTCAAAATCCGCCACAACGCCGTTCGGCTCCAGAAACGCACCGTCCTGTCTCTTATTCAGGAACGTGTCGGTCCGAATGAGGTCGCACTGAGCAAAGGCTTCTTCCACATTTCCAAATTCCTGGTGGACTTCCGCACACATGTTTCCGGGATACTTATCGTGGATCTGGGGCGCCCCTTCAGCCATGGCTTCTTCCATGGTAAACACCGCCGGCAGTTCCTCATATTCCACGTCGATCAGGGATACGGCTTCCAGAGCGGTTTCCAGATCCACCGCGGCAACAGCGGCAATTTCATCACCGATATAACGTACCCGATCCTTTACAAAAAGCGTTTCATCGTACCTGGCGGGGCTGACGCCGTAATGCACCATCCCCGCATCTTCAGCCGTCAAAACCGATTTTACCCCGGGCAGTTTCAGGGCTTTGGAAGTATCAATATTGAGTATCCCGGCATGTGCCAGGGGGCTCTGCAATATGGCACCGTATAGCATGCCCGGAAGCTTGATGTCATCCACATACATGGCACGCCCGGTGGCCTTGGCAGGTGCATCCAACCGGGGCGCGCGTCCATTGATTACATGATATTCGGTCATTTCCTATCTCCCTTCACTCACATCTTTGATGGACTCCACAATCTTCTGATATCCGGTACATCTGCAGAGGTTACCGGATATGGCGGTGCGGATCTCCAGTTCATCCGGTTTCGGGTTTTTATCCAGAAGCGTTTTAGCGCTGAGCAACATGCCGGATGTACAAAACCCGCACTGAATGGCGCCGTTTTCAATAAACTTCTCCTGCAGGGGGTGCAATCCTTCATCGGTCTCGAGACCCTCCACAGTGGTAATCTCCTTGCCGGACGCCTGGACCGCAAGGACCAGACAGGAATTAACCGCTTTGCCGTTCATAATCACGGTGCATGTCCCGCAATCTCCCAGCTCACATCCCTTTTTTGTGCCCGTCAATAAAAGTTCTTCCCTGAGAAGGTCCGCCAGGGTCATATTAGGCGCCGCGGCCAACTCATATTCCTTGCCGTTTATGGTAAGGCAGATCATCTTTTTCATGGTAATTCTCCCTATTTTTTTCTGCTGATCGCAATTTTTCCATGGGTGAGTCGCTTGAATCATTTTCCAAAGCGATCATCTATTCAGTTCGCGCACGGTCATAGGCCCGGGCCAAAGCCCTTCGGGTCAATTCTTTGACCATAGCACGCTTGTAATCAGCGGATGCCCTGAAATCATCTATTGGCCGACTGTCCATGGCTGCGGCTTCTCCCGCGGCCAGGAAAAGGGCTTCGGAAGGTTTTTTTCCCAAAAGGGTTTTTTCAGCGGATGCAGATATAAGGGGGGTGGGCCCCACGGAACCCATCACAACCCGTGCGGCCTTTATGGGGCCATCAGCCCCTTCCGTGGCCATACAAACGGCCACGTTAACCAGAGAAATCTCCAGAGCTTCCCGTATACCCAGCTTGAGATAAGCGCTTCCGGAATGGGCTTCCGGCTTTTCCAGAAGTATGGATTCAAGAATTTCATCAGCAGCAAGCACTGTTTGGCCGGGGGCCTCAATAAAATCCGCCAATGCCACAGTGCGCTCCCCGTTGCCGCTTCTGAGAACAACCTTTGCGCCGTAAGCCATCAGCGGCGGTGGAAAATCCGCAGCCGGTCTCGCGCTCACCAGGTTTCCGCCCACAGTGGCCAGATTCCGGATAAGGGGGGATCCCAGTTTGCTTGCCCCTTCCTGCAAAGCCGGAAAGTCATTTTTGACCACATCGGATTCAGCAATTTCCACGGCTTTGGCGCAGGCACCGATCCGCAGTGTTCCATTAGAAAACCCCAGTTCAGCCAGCGATTCGATCCGATCAAGTGATACCACATGTTCCGGCGCCAGCACTTTCTTTTTCATGTTGACGAACAAATCCGTACCGCCGGCAAGGGTTTTCGCCTTTTCGCCCAGCTCCCCAAGGATCCGGCAGGCCTCTTCGACCGTTGCAGGCTCATGGAATTGAAATTTTGGTAAAAGCATTTTTCCCTCCTGATTTTTTACAAGTTGCGAATTGTCTGGGAACGAGAAATAACATTTCAAGTTTCAGGTTTCAAGTTTCAAATCTTCACCCCTCCCACCGCCTGAACAATTCGTGCTCAATGCCCAGGTAGTCAAAAACCTTGCCGATGCTTTGATCGATAATATCCTGAAGGGTTTTGGGTTGATGATAAAAAGAGGGAACGGGCGGCAGAATATGGGCCCCCATATCCGCCGCCATGGTCATCAACCTGAGATGACCCTTATGGAGGGGGGTTTCCCTGACCATCAGAACCAGTTTTCGACCCTCTTTCAGGTTTACATCCGCAGCCCTTACCAGCAGGTTGTTGGTGTAGGAGTTGGCAATCCCCGAAAGGGTCTTAATGGTGCAGGGCGCCACCACCATACCGCAGGTCAAAAAGGACCCGCTGGCCAGTGCCGCCCCCACATCCCGGTCTTCATAGACATGGTCGGCCATGGCCTCCACATCACCCGCCTTGAAATCCGTTTCAATCTCGATGTTCCGTCTGCCTGAATCGGAGATAATGAGATGGGTTTCAAAGTCCGTTTCTTTGAGCAGACCCAGCATCCTTACGCCGTATATGACGCCACTTGCACCCGAAATACCCACAACCAGTCTTTTTTTCATGGTTAACACCCTTAAAAAATCTTCAATGCAGCCTCTGCCACCGCGTCGGCAAACGCCGCATCCTCCATATTGGCATCCACTTCCATAACGGTAATGTCCGGATTGAGCTTCTCCTGAAGCACCTCATTAAACACCCGGTCCTCTTCCGGATTGAAGGTCGCATTCCCCGGATAATCCACCGAAGACCAGCCCTTGAGCGGCAGCATCACGCAAACCGGCCCTTTTGCTCGGTTCAGTTTTTCCGCAAATACCGCCGCCACCTGTTTCAGTTCATCGGCGGAAAGCCGGATCCAGGTTCTCAGTTTGTCCAGGTCATATTTTGGCCGATCATGGTATTCGGGTTTGTATTTGCGTTTGGAAGGGGTCATATGGTTTACACTGCAAGTGGAAATGATCTGTGGCACACCCGCATTTCCAGCCGCTTCCATACGATGGGGACCCGCATCCCGCATGAAACCGAAAAGATGCTCGCCGACACCTCCCGGGGCCAAATCAATCACCCCCTGAAACAACCCGGCAGCCATCATTTCTTCCATGGCCCGATCACTGATGCCGGCCGCTGAAAACCCGGTTACCTGGTAACCCGACCCTTCCAGGATTTTCCTGACGGAACTGGCACATTGTTCGCATGGCCCCAGCATGGTCATGGCGATGGCTTTGGCGGCTTCGGCTTTAGATGAAGTGACCTCACCCTGAACCATTCCGGCCAAGGCACAGGCAGCTCGATCCATGACATTCTTCAGAAGATCCGTAACACCGGAAATTTCAATCACTGAATGAAAGAGTGTAATGTCCCCTGTGCCGATATACCGCGTGGACAGCCCGGGCAGGGCCGCCGTGGAGGAAATCATGAGTTTGGGAACGCCAAAGGGGAGAGACCGCATGACTTCGGTGGCCATTAGCGACCCGGTGGAGCCCCCCATGGCAATCACCCCATCCAGTTTGCCCTTTGAAAATAGGTCTCCGGCAATTTTAGACGCCCCTTTGATGGTAATGTTCGTAATTTTTGAGCGTTCTCCGGAGGCATGGATCTCTTCCAGACTGCTCCCCCCGGCTTCAGCCACCTGGGCCGGGGTGATATCCGCCGGAGACATCCCCTTCCCCCGCATGGAGATATCCATGAGCAGGGGGTTGACCCCGAGGGATTTAATTTTGTCCCTCAGGTAAAGGGTTTCCACGCCTTTGGTGTCCAGGGTGGAAATAATCAAGACTGCTTTTCGGGATGAATTTTCCATCAGGCCTGCTCGGCCTCGACCTTCTCCTTGATCATTGTTTTCAAGGTTTCTTTATTGACCTTGCCGGAATCCCCCACAGCCGGAAATTCATCCACCACTTCCAGGCGCTCGGGAAGCTTATACATGGAGAGCTGTTTTTCCTTCAGAAATTCAACCATTTCTTCAAAGGTGAACGTCTGGCCCGATTTGGGAATCACATAGGCACAGCACTTCTCACCCATGGCCCGGTCAGGGTAACCCACGATGGCCACAGAGGCCACTTTGGGATTCTCATTGAGCAACCCTTCCACTTCTGCCGGGTAGATATTCTGACCACCGCGAATGATCATATCTTTGGCACGACCCATAATCCAGAGGCAACCCTGGTCGAAACACACGATATCCTCGGTGGTACACCACCCGTCTTCGTCGAACACGGTGGCTGTCAATTCTTCGTCCCGGTAATATCCGGCCGGTGCGTGGGGGCCTCTTAAATAGAGGATTCCCGGATCACCTTCGGGCACCACATTTCCTTCTTCATCCACAAGGCGCACCTTGTTGCCGGGCAGCATACGGCCGACGGTCCGCCTGCGAAGCTCCTTGGAATCTTCCACGCTGCAACCGGAGACCGACCCCTTGTCCTGGGTTCCCAGATCACTGGTAATGCTGGCGCCGAAAGCTTCTTCCGCTTCTTCCGCCACCTGGGGAGACAGATATCCGCCGGCAGACCGGATAAAGCGTAAAGAACTGAGGTCATATTTATTAAAATCCGCTTCCAGCATCCGCACCAGATGGGTGGGCACCACGCCGATGGCCGTGGCTTTTTCCTTTTCGATGAGTTCGAGAGCGCCTTCCGGTGTAAATTCCTCCAGCATGACGGTCTTGGCACCGGCAATGGGCGCTGCAAAATAGGTGAGGGTTCCGGCGGCGCCGCCCGCATGGGGCGCAATGGCCATGGTGATATCGTCTTTGTTAAGATTCCATATACCCACCCTCCCTTTGGAGGTACAAACCCTGGGAGCGGTGGGCCATTCAACCAGTTTGGGGATTCCCGTGGTGCCGCTGGTGGTGGTGAGCAACGCCACATCCCATTTGGCGTCCAGCCTTCGGTCGTCCAGGACCGATTCGTCCACGGGCTTTTTCATGCGGTCTTCCACCACCTGGATCAGGGAAAAGGTGCCTTCCGGCGCACCTTCCGGGACCTGATCATCGAAGAGGAAAAAGTATTTCAAGCGGGTGAACCGTTTCTGAAGATCCTTGTACATATCCAGATAATTGAACTTGCGATAGACTTCCGGGATCACCACGGCCGTGGCTTGGGTTTTCTCCAGCATATACTCCAGTTCGCGCTGTCTCAAATAGGGGTAAACGGTCAGGGATATGAGACCGGCCCGTTCACACGCGACACGCGCCAGAAATCCGTAAACGCTGTTGGGAGATTGAATAATAACACGATCTGATCCGGCAAGGCCCATTTCCACCCAGGCGCTGGCCATGGCATCGATCATTTTTTTGGCCTGCCCCCAGGTCACCCGGTATTTGGTATCCACAAGGGCCTCCTGGTCCGGCATTTCCTTCGCGTTGCGGGCATAAAAGTCATAGAACAGTTCTTCGGTCCAGTGCCCGTCATCCAGGAATTCCTGCACCATTTTTTCTTTGTATCGAATCGGTTTCATATGTCGCCTCCCAGGTATTTTAAATCAATTAAGGCCCATCGCCCGAGAGCGATGGGCCTGAGATTAGATTTCTCGAAACAGGGACTAAAGTCCCAGCTCAGACCAGCGGCCCTTAACCTTCGCGACCATATCCGGATCCAGGATGATGGGGATGGGTTTGTCTTTCCATTCATAGGGAATGGTGGCATCCAGAAGCAACCTGCCCGTGATCTCCCTGGCCTCAATGGGCAGCGACGGATCCAACGGGGTGGACCGGCCCCGCTTGATGACCTGGCTTCGATTGGGCTGGAACCGGAAACTCAAGGCATACATGACCCTGGGAATATCCCAGGCGTCAATGTCGTCATCCACCACAATAACGGTCTTGAGCCCATAGGCCCCCATTTCCGTTGAAATGGCGGCGGTCAGCACCTGATCGGCGTGACCGGGGTACTTGGTATCCACGGAGATAATGGCCAGGAACCTTCCGGATCCTTCGGGCGGGCAGTACACACTCTTGATACCCGGAATGTTCATCTCATCGGTCAACTGCTGCCACAGGGTGGCGCCATAGGAGAGGGCCATGACCATATGGGTGTCGGTGACCGCCCGGCCCACCGTGGTAGAATACATGATGGGGTTATCGCGATGGGTAACGCATTTGATGTCCATGTAGTTACGGGGATCGGTTCCCACGCCGGAATAGTATCCGGTATATTCACCGAAGGGACCTTCGTCCATGAATTTATCGGCATCGCATTCCCCTTCCAGCACGATTTCCGCGTGTGCCGGGATGGGCAAATCCACGGTCTCTCCCTGAACCACTTCACAAGCCTCGCCGCGAATGGAACCATAGACATCATACTCGCTGATGTTGGCCGAAACCCTGGCAGCGCCCAGGATAAACAGAAGCGGATCACACCCGATAATGGAGGCACAGGGCATGGGTTTGCCCATCTTCTGGTATTTTTTCAGCATCTGGTCCGCATGTTTTCCCTTGATGAACTGGGTTCCCATTTTGTTTTTGCCCAGCAACTGGCTTCTGTAGGTACCGAGGTTCACCCAGCCGGATTCAGGGTCTTTGGTGATGATAAAGTGGGCTGTGCCGATATAACGTCCGCCGTCCAGGGGAAAGAAATGGGGCACGGGAAACTTGTAAAGATCCACATCGTCACCCTTGATGATGTTCTGTTTACAGGGGGCGTCTTTTTTGTCTACCGTCACGGCGGAAATGGGATTTCTGCCCATATTCACCCACCCACGCAGAATTTCAGGAAGCGGTGTTTCTTTGGGCATCCCCAGGATGAGGGCCAGTTTCTGGGCCGAGGTGCAGGTACTGGTGATCACCGGGGTATCATAGTCCTTCACATTCTCAAAGAGAAGCGCCGGACCCTGTGCTTCCTCATTCAGCTTGGCAATGTGGCTCAACTCAAGGTTCCAGTCCACTTCTGCGGTGATTCTTTTAAGCTCGCCTTCCTTTTCCGCCAGTTCAATAAAATCTCTCATGCTTTTCATCAGATCATACCTCCTTAAAATTAAACAGATAGCGCCCAAAAAACCAAAAACAGCCGGGTTTATGAGAGGGTTCACTCAGGTGAAAACCAATCTCAAACGGGGTCATGATCCCCCATTAAAATAATCGTGTCAATTGCATTATAGTTATGGTATTCATAACTTCTGATTATGGATGCACGGGGCCCAAAAACGGCATTGAATAATCTTCCTTAAGACTTTCAACCATGCTGAATTTTAATCAACTCCGCATCTTTTACCACGCGGCCAGGAATCTCAATTTTACCGCGGCCGCAAGGGATCTTTTTATTACCCAGCCGGCGGTAACAGCACAGATTAAATTGCTGGAAGAGTGCTGTGGTTTGAAACTTTTCAGGAAAAAAGGTCGGGGGGTCTATTTAACGGATGAGGGCCAGACGCTTTTTGAATACGCAAAACATGTCTTTGACTATGAAAAAGAAATCGAGTTTGCCATTGAGGAAATGCGGGAATTAAAACGGGGCATCCTTCGACTGGGAACCACCAAAACCTATGCACGATATTTCATGCCCTTTCTGCTGACCCGCTTCCATCAGAGCTATTCCGACATCCGCATCCACTTAGATGAAGGCAGTTCCCAATCCATGGTTCAAAGCCTGGTTGATTTGAAAAATGAAATCGTCATCATTGCGAAAATCGTCAGTTATCCGGGTGTCCGCTTTCTGCCGATCAGCCGGGAAGGAATCGTTGCCATCGCCCATCCTGAACATCCCCTGGCCGGTAAGACCACCATTTCAGCAGAAGAACTGGCCCGTGAAAGAATTATTATGAAAGAAGGGGGTTCCGGAACACGGCATCTCATTGACAATTTGTTTGCCCGTGCCAACAAAACACCCAACATCGTCATGGAAACCGGCAATACGGAATTCATCAAAATGGAAGTTCAACGGGGTGAAGGAATCGCCTTCCTGGTGGAATCTGCGGTTTTGCTGGAGCTCGATCAAGGCCTTTTGATCCCTTTACCCATTCATGACCAGACACTCTTTCTGGATGTGAGCATCGCTTACCTGGCAGACCAGAAACTCTCCCCCCCTGCCAGGGCCTTCCTTGAAAACCTGTCGAACCTGAGCGGTGGCGACATGCCGGCCCTGGGTATCAGAGCACTCATGGAAAAAATCCGGGCTCACCGTGATGAACTGACGGCATCATGACAAACGAAACACTCAAACCGAAACGGTTTTCCGGGAGGAGGATGCGAACCATCCTGTTGGGAGCGGCATTCTTCTTTCTGCTCTGTTTTCTGATGACCGCCATATGGGGACATCACACACTTCAGCCTGTGAACAAAAAAGGTGAAAACCGGAATTTTTGGGTAGCGGAAGGGACAACGCTGAAACAGGTGGCGGTGGATCTTAAAAACGCTGACATTATCCGGAGCAGCACCCTGTTTCGCCTGGCAGGTCGTTTCATGGGGTACGACCACCACATCAAAACAGGCGAATACCGGCTCAATGACGCCATGCCCCCTTTGAAAATTCTTGAAACCCTCAAGGAAGGCCGAATCATTACCCATGCCATTACAATTCCAGAGGGCTTCAACCTGGACCAGATTGCCCACTTGCTGGAGCAGAAGGGTCTCTCGAATAAGGCATCTTTCCTTGAACACGCCAAGGACAGATCGCTGATAGCGCACCTGGGTCTTTCCGGGGACACTCTGGAAGGGTATCTCTATCCGGATACCTACCGGTTTCGGCGGAACGTAACCGCCGACAGGGTCATAGACGTGATGGTCAAGCGCTTCCGGGACATTCTCGCCCCACTCGAGGCACGGATAAAAGATTCGGGCTTGACGCTGGAGCAGGTCATCACCCTTGCGTCCATTGTGGAAAAAGAGACGGGTTGCCCGGAAGAAAGACCCATAATTGCCCGCGTATTCCTGAACCGCATGGAAAAAAACATGCGGCTTGAAAGTGATCCAACGGTTATTTACGGTATTTGCAACTTTGACGGAAACCTCACAAAAAAGGATTTGAAAACCAAAACGCCTTACAACACCTACATCATCGGAGGACTTCCACCCGGTCCCATCGCAAATCCGGGCCTGGCCGCCATTTCAGCGGTGCTGAATCCGACGGAGGGCAACTACTACTATTTTGTTTCCAAAAATAACGGCACCCACTATTTCTCTAAAACATTGAAGGAACACAACCGCGCCGTAAGGCGCTTTCAGAAGAACCGGCCAAAAAAACAAGGCTGAAATTCCTTGACATAGCCCAATAATTTCCAATATACGAAGGGGTTTTTCAATATCGGGGAGAGTACTATGGATCTTTTAAAAAATCTTACCGTTTTGTCTCTGGAACAAGCGACCGTGCTGCCGTATCTAACCTACAGGCTTGCCCACGATGGCGTTCAGGTGATTCGATTGGAGCACCCGGTTTATGGAGATCCCAATCGGCATATCGGTGAAAATGTCCTGAATGAAGACCAGATGAACAGCTATTTTTTGTGCATCAATGCCGGAAAAAAGGCGCTGACACTGAACCTGGCCGAACCTGAGGGGCAGAAAATTTTCCATCGCCTCATTGGGGAACTGAAAATTGATGTATTTACCACCAACCAGCTTCCTAAGAACTACAAAAAACTGGGGATCGACTACGAAACCCTGAAAGCCTTGAAGCCCAACATCATATGGCTCGGTGTGACCGGATTCGGACCGGACAGCAACGAAGGGGCTTATGATCCCATTTTACAGGCCAGAAGCGGATTGATGGAAATGACCGGAGAAACCAGAGGCGCCCCGCAGGTCCTGGGCATTCCCCTGCCCGACATGGGAACCAGCGAACATGCCTATGGTCAGCTGATGAAGGCGCTTTACCGGAGAGAAGCCACAGGGAAAGGCGCCTGCATCAATCTTTCCATGTTTGAATCGTCCTTGAGCTGGCTAACGGTTCCCATCACCTTTACCGCCAGCTTCAATAAAAAAAGCACGCGAAGGGGTAACACCCATGAATTTTTCTGTCCGGTATCCGTTTACAAAACCAGGGATGGTTTTGTTTATCTGGCTGTTGGAAATGACCGGCAATGGCAATCCCTGGTCGCCCAGGATATTTTCAAGTCTCTCAACACGCCGGCATATGAAAAAAACGCAGGGCGTATCGCGGATGTCCAACGATTGAATCAATTGATTGAGGAAATCACCATCAACCACACGGCAGGCGACCTGATACGGTTATTCAAGTCCATCACCCTTCCCGCGAGCAAAATCAATACCCTGGCCGAAGTTTTGACGGATCCCCTTGTGGCGCGGCGGCTGCTCTTCTCGAAGGACGAAAGAACCGGCGCCAAAATCACGCTGGCACCCCCCCCCTACATAACCCCCTGGCTTGAGCATTCAAAGCAAAACTTGTCTTTTCCACCCCGTTTCGGTGAACACAACAGGGAGATTTATGGTGAACGTCTTGGCTATACCGAAGACGCATTAACCCGAATGCAGGAAAGAAAAATAATTTAGATTTAACCCTGTAAACCATTTTTATGCCGTGCAAGAATTCCTGAAAGCACGGTCCAGGAAAGGAGCAAAAATGAAAGAAGTCGTCATCGTCTCGGCGTGCAGAACGGCCATCGGCGCCTTTGGCGGAACACTAAGGGACTCAAATGCCGCTGTAATCGGAAGCATCAGCATGAAGGAAGCCATTCATAGGGCAGGCATCGATCCCGCATTGATTGATGATGTCCGTTTCGGATGTTGTCTGGAACCGGCGGATACCCTCAACGTGGCACGGGTTTCGGCCCTCATGGCGGGCATTCCGGACCATGTTACGGCGGTCACCATCAACCGCGTCTGCATTTCAGGTATGGAAGCAGTGCTGTCCGGAATGGCCATGATACAGGCCGATATGGCGGATATTATTCTGGCCGGCGGTACCGAGCACATGTCCGGTGCACCCTACACGGTACCCGGAGCCCGGTGGGGCTGCAGGCTTCAGGATCACGTCTTTGTGGATTCCATGATCCATGCCCTTCACTGCGGTTCTCACCTGCTGCCCCATCCGGAGGAGGGCCCTGTTAAAGAAGGCATGCCGCTCGAACTCTTCAAGGGGAAACCCTATATCATGGGCCAGACCGCAGAGATCATCGCCCAACTGCACAACATCAGCCGGGAAGCCATGGACGAAGTGGCCCTCAGAAGCCACAACAACACGGAACGGGCAACATTGGAAGGGGACTTCAAGGATGAGATCGTACCCATCGAAGTACCCCGGAAAAGGGGAAAACCCCCTGTCATTTTTGATAAGGACGAACATTTCAGGCCCGGGATCACCATGGAGCAACTGACGAAACTGCCTTCGGCCTTTGTACCGAAAATCGGAAAGGTCACCGCGGGAAATTCTTCCGGCATTAACGACGGTTCCAGCGCCATGATCATCATGAGCGCGGACAAGGCCGGAGAACTGGGTCTTGAACCCATGGCCAGGATCAAGGCCATCGGTCGCGGTGCATGCCATCCCTCTGTTATGGGGTTGAGCCCCGTACCGGCGGTAAAGGATCTTTTCAAGAGAAACCCCGATCTCAAACTGGAAGATTTTGAACTAATGGAAGTCAATGAAGCCTTTGCGGCCCAATACCTGGGGTGTGAAATAGAACTGGGGTTGAACCGGGAAATCACCAATGTGAACGGGTCGGGCATCGGCCTGGGACATCCGGTGGGTTCCACAGGATGCCGCATCATGAC